>JAHEYR010000191.1 GCA_023251485.1 Bacteroidales bacterium | reverse complement strand
TCGTAAATATGGTGGAGTAGGGTTAGGCCTCTCTATTTCTAAACGCCTGATCAATATAATGGGAGGCGATATCAGGGTCGATTCCATTCCTGGCGAAGGTTCTACTTTTACGTTTACTTTACCCTTAAAATAAGAAAGAAATTTTTATTTTAGATCAGCCAATACTTGATCGAGGTCAGCTTTCTTTTCCATCAAAATAACATTACTGATGGGGGTGATGCTGTTTTCGATAATCTGATTGCCGCCTACTAATATTATCGATCGGTCGAAGCTTTCAGCCAGTTTGCCGATAAAACTATTTAATTCCTTCTTCGATTGTGATGTAGTTAGTGCTGTTACAACAAAATCAGGATTGATGATCGATTTAATCTGTACTAAATCTTCCAAAGGAGTATTCTGACCAAGATATATAACCCTGTGGCCTCTGCGTTTTATTAAGAAAGAATAGAAGAGAAGGCTTATTTCGTGATATTCTCCATCACGCAAAAACATTAAAAAACTTTTCCTGTTTGTATTTGAATTGTTCACTTGTGTATCCAAAGCGATAATCAGCTTTTGTCTGATCAGGTTTGAAATAAAATGTTCTTGCGCAGGGTAGATGGTGCCGATGAGCCAAAGTATACCAATTTTTTCAAGAAATGGATAGATGATATTGGTAACGGTCTCTTCGAAACCATATTTCAGGATTCCATTCGATAGTAGTTTCTCGAATTTGGCTTCATCAAGATCGATCATGGCGATGATCATACTCTCAATAATGCTGTCAACACTTACTGAATTACTGGATACATCAAAAACCTTCTTATTTAATTCTTGCGAAGACAGCTGTAGGATAGAAGAGATCTTTAAACCGTTTCTATTTAGGATAGATACATTGAGTAATCGTTTCAGATCGCTGTCAGAATATAATCTGATATTAGTGTCGGTTCTAACCGGACAAACAATGTTATATCTTTTTTCCCAGATACGTATTGTATGTGCTTTTATACCGGTAAGTTTTTCAAGGTCTTTAATAGAGTAATTGATCATATCATACGATGCTTTATTTCGTTTGTATGGTGGTTAACAATTTTATACTGAAAATGTTTATAAAAAAAAGCACCTCCGAATGAAAGTACGAAAGTGCTTTTTTACTGTTGGTTTATAATTTATTGAATAACTTGAATCGCCTTGGCAAGTGCGGCTGTAATTCCTTCAGGGTTTTTCCCTCCGGCAGTAGCAAAAGTAGGTTGTCCACCACCGCCTCCCTGAATCTCTTTCGCTAAATCACGAACGATATTACCGGCATTCAGTTTCTTCTCACTAACCAGATTATCAGATAATACCACTGAGAGACTAGCCTTTCCATTCGAACGATTGGCAATAACCCCATAGAGATTATCAACTTCCGACTTTAGCTTAAATGCCAGATCTTTGATGGTCGCTGTGTCAAGGTCGACCTCGACTGCAATAAAATTGACGGATCCAACTAACCGGACTTTTCCAATAAGTTCTTTGCAGAGTTGATTTGCTTTTTCAACCTTCATCTCATCAATCTCTTTCTGAAGCTCTTTGTTTTGATCCATCAATTGTTGAATCGATTTAACAGGATCTACACTGTTCTTCAATGCTCCTTTTATCTCTTTTAAGAGGGTTTCGTGTTCGATAATGTATTCTTCTGCGCGTGTAGCGGTGTAGGCTTCAATACGCCTTATGCCAGCTGCAATGGCACTTTCAGATACCAGCTTGAATAAGCCAATCTGTCCGGTTGCCGGTACATGGGTGCCACCACAAAGCTCAACAGACTCACCGAACCGGATTACACGAACAGCATCACCATATTTCTCACCAAAAAGTGCCAGTGCACCAAGTGATTTAGCTTTGTCCATCGGAACACCTCTGTGTTCATTCAAAGGAATATTCTTACGGATCAGACTATTCACCATTCGTTCTACCTGATAGATGTCTTCTTCAGATAGCTTTTGAAAATGTGAGAAGTCGAAACGGAGATAATCCTCATTCACATATGATCCTTTTTGTTCAACATGAGTACCCAGAATGGCACGCAATGCCTGATGGAGCAAATGTGTTGCACTATGGTTATTCGAAGTTAGTATTCGCTTTTCAGAAAGTACTGCTGCCTTAAAGTTGGCTCCAACATTCGATGGAAGCTGTTCGGTAATATGAATCGGAAGGTTATTTTCTTTTTTTGTATCTACAATGGTAATGACCTCATCACCAAACGTAATGGTTCCATTATCGCCAACCTGTCCGCCACTCTCGGCATAGAAAGGTGTTTGATCGAATACCAGATAATAAAAAGTCTTTCCCTTGGTAGAGACCTTGCGATAGCGTACGATCTTGACCTCGGCTTCCGTAACATCATATCCAACGAAACGTGTTTCGGTCGTGTCGATCAGGCTCACCCAATCTTCAGCTTCAACTACCGCATCCTGACGTGAACGTGCTTTTTGCTTTTCTAATCCTTCGGTGAATCCAACCATATCGACTTCCCAACCCTGTTCACGAGCCATCAACTGTGTAAGGTCGATCGGAAATCCATAAGTGTCATATAGTTCGAATGCAAAGCTACCATCAATGCTGTTCTTACTTTTGTTTTGTTCTAGGTAATTTGTAAACTTCTGTATGCCATGTGCCAATGTACGTAGAAAAGTCTGCTCTTCTTCTGTCAACACCTTGCCAACCAATAGCTCCTGGCTCTTCAGTTCAGTGAATTGTGTACCCATCTGTTCTACAAGAACAGCAAGTACTTTGGCAAGAAATGGTTCTCTGATACCCAGAAAGGTATAGCCATAACGAACAGCACGACGAAGGATGCGACGGATCACATAACCTGCTTTGTTGTTAGACGGCAACTGTCCGTCAGCAATTGCAAAAGATATCGCCCTAACGTGATCCGCAATAACCCGCATGGCAATATCACTCTTTGCATCTTTGCCATAAGGTACGCTCGATATTGAAGAGATACGTTGGATTAATGGTTGAAACACATCCGTATCGTAGTTCGATTTAACACCTTGTAGTACCATGCAGAGACGTTCAAACCCCATACCGGTATCAACATGTTTTGCTGGTAGCGACACCAGTTGACCGCTGGCCAATCTGTTAAACTGAATAAACACGAGGTTCCAAATCTCAATAACCAATGGATTGTCGGTGTTTACCAGCGTCTTCCCATCTACTTTTTTACGATCGGCATCATCTCTGATATCGATATGGATTTCTGAGCAAGGACCACAGGGACCCGATTCACCCATTTCCCAGAAGTTGTCTTTTTTAGAGCCTCTGATGATGCGTTCTTCAGGGACAATCTTTTTCCAGATATCGAGCGCCTCGCTGTCTTCCGTAAGGTTATCGCCTTTATCGCCACCGAAGATGGTGATATAAAGACGTGTTTTATCAATTTTATAGACCTCGGTCAATAATTCCCAGCCCCATGCAATAGCTTCTTCTTTAAAGTAGTCACCAAATGACCAGTTACCAAGCATTTCGAACATCGTGTGGTGGTAAGTGTCGTGTCCGACCTCTTCCAGGTCATTATGTTTTCCCGAAACGCGTAAACACTTTTGCGTGTCAGCGATCCTTGAATATTTGATGGGGGCGTTGCCCAGAAAGATATCTTTAAACTGATTCATTCCCGCATTAGTGAACATCAATGTGGGATCATCCTTAATAACCATAGGGGCTGAAGGAACAATTTGATGTTGTTTCGAACTAAAAAAATCGAGAAACGTTTTACGTATAAGAGTAGAATTCATATTATGGTTATTCGTTGTTAACATTAATTAACATCACAATGGGCAAACCTTAGATGTAATGAAGTTTGCAAATTTACGGGAAAATATTAATTTTGCGAGTGTAAGGAACGAAATTGTGATGGAGTTGTGCAGTTTATAAAGCTTTTCTAATGCCAAAAATAAAGTATCAGTTTAATACCAAATCACTGACCATCGAAAGAGTACAGGTTACGCTGAGAGATAAATTGAAGCGTTTGATGTGGGTGGCTTCGTCGGGAACAGTGTTTGCGGCTGTTTTACTGGTTCTTGCGTACAACTTTCTGGACTCACCTAAAGAGAAAATTCAAAAGCGTGAGCTTGAACAGTACAAGTTTCAGTATAGGGTTATGAATAATCGTATCGGGAAACTGCAAAAGGTGTTGACTGAGATGCAGGATCGTGATGATAATATCTATCGGGTTATTTTTGAAGCTGAGCCTATTCCTTCCGAAACCCGTAAAGAGGTGTTGGGTGGTGTGGATCGTTATTCTGCCTTTGAAGGCTTTGATAATGCCGAGATCATATTAAACACCGCAAAGAAACTCAATAGTATAACCACGCAGATGGTGGTACAGAGTAAATCATACGATCAGGTATATAATCTGGCTAAAAACAAAGAAAAAATGTTGGCCAGCATTCCTGCTATTCAACCGTTGACTCGTCAGAGCCTTAAATCTATCGGATCGCATTTTGGATACCGGGTAGATCCATTTTATAAAATCACTAAGTTTCATTCCGGACTTGATATGTGTGCCGCTACCGGAACCCGTGTTTATGCTACAGGCGATGGCGTTGTTAGCCAGGCCGGATGGGAAGGAGGATATGGTAACCTCATCGTGATCAATCATGGGTTCTCCTATTCAACCGCATATGGTCACCTTTCGCGAATAGGTGTAAAAAACGGACAACTGGTTAAACGTGGACAAGTTATCGGTTTTGTGGGAAGTACCGGTAAGTCTACAGCACCCCATTTACATTATGAAGTACGCAAGTCGGGTACAGCAATCAACCCGATCAACTACTTCTTTAACGACATTACGCCTGCAGAATATTTAAATTTGATACGTCTTTCTGATTTGCCGTCGCAAACCATGGATTAATAGAAAAAGTAGAGATGACCCGAACGACAGTAAAAAAAGGTGAGAAGTTATATTACACTGTGAGTGATATAGCTACGATGTTGTCTGAAAATGAGTCGCTTATTCGTTTTTGGAATAAGGAATTTAGTGAGGTTTTAAAGCCACATCGTAATAAACGAGGGGTTCGTTATTTCAGTAAAGAAGAGGTCGAGATCTACAAAAAGATATATTTTCTGGTAAGAGAACGGGGGTATACCATCTCAGGAGCTCGCGAACAATTGAAAAATAGTACGATCGAAACTGATGAAAACTTTGAAGTCATCAACACATTGAAGACCATTCGCGCTTTCTTGGTTGAGCTCAAAGATGAGATTTGATTTCTTCTATTATATAGAAAGTCAGTTTCCAACAAAAGAACGATCATGAATAAGTATGAAGAATCGGACGACTGGGTTGCTCCTGGTTTTTTCTATAAGTTGACCAGAAGTCAAAAGTATGCGATAATCTACTTTCTGGGGCTTGTTGCAGCCAGTGATGTTGATGTTAATTCAAAAATCAATAAAGAAGAGTTCTATTTTATTAACTTCTACTATAAGAAGTTCAAAGTTTCTGTTGAAAACTATCTGGCTTATATGGCGATAGGAGGGAAAGACCAAATCATTGCCGACCTTAAATCACTTTCAAAATTAAATTTGCAAGGTTTGGTTATCGCTACTACAGAGTTATGCAATTATAGCGGTAACTTAAATGAACGCGAGTTTGAAATCATTTCAAGTTGGGCTGAATCAATTGGAATAACAATGGATGAATGGAACAACTATCTGGATGATTTTAGCGAACTGGATAACAGACCCTATGATGAGGAAGAAGATGAGGAGGGTGACTAAAAAAGAAAGCCGACTATTTACAGTCGGCTTTCTTTTTTAACTGTTATTCGATTACTTAACGATAGCCTGGAATTCAGGGACGTTGAAGTAGCGGATAAATTCGCGGTCTCCAGCAGCTTTAGCTTTGAAACTACCATCCATTTTGATGGACTTCATTAGGTTCTCATATAATAGCGCAGTGTCGTTTGTACGAGCACCGGCAATAGCAAGCAGGTAATAAGTATCAGCAGCAGCAGGAGCACATTTCAATGTTGCAATAGCAGCAGCAGAGTTACCGGCAAGAAGTTGAGCCAAACCTAAGTTGTGGTTACATTTCTTA
>JAHEYR010000190.1 GCA_023251485.1 Bacteroidales bacterium | reverse complement strand
AAATTATACCAAAACTGTGGTTCTGTTAAGAGAATACACTTCTTTCCACTTGAACCGGCTTTGTCTTCCGACCATAGATCGAGAAAACCATCGATCGTTACTTTTCCTTTTGCCAACATTGTAAACCATGTAGTTGTAAATTGAGCATTTGCATCCTGCTTTGAAATAGCTTTATAGGCGCCCATAACTGTCATGCTTACATTCTTTATCTTAAAAGGATAAGATGCTCCAAATAACCATGCATTATCGAAAGAAGTAAACTGGTTGAATCCTCCATTGTACTCAACGTGAGCCAGGATAGGACAGTTCCCAATTTTCTGGTCGCGAGATATTTCCCAATAAGCCAAAGAAACACCTCCTCGAGGACTGTTATAGTCCATGTCGATAAAGAAGAATGTAGATCCCAGTTTGTCGGGTCTAAACATTTCAACAGTGCTGGTAACATATCCGCGACCGGCAGCATGAGGGTCGCGAGCATCTTTTAGGAAATCATAATGTAACTGAAGATTTTGGGCAAATCCAAACTGTGCAGCCACCATTAATGCGATCGCTAATAGAATTTTTTTCATAGAAAGAATGTGTTGATTTTACGGCGGCAAAATAACGCATTTTTTTTGAAAATTAAAAGAGCGATTTGCAACTAAATTAAGTAGTTACAAACATGCTATTAACAAAAAGCTGTTATTACACTGATTTAAGTGCTATTTTACCTTTATTATGGTTGTTGCCCGTATATCGGATGAAGAGCTTCCTATCATTAGTTTTATGGCACCGGGTTCAATAATAAAAGCATGCTTTGCCACATTCCAATAAGCTAGATCTTCTGCTTTTAACCGAATATCAACTGTTCTGGTTTCTCCGATCTTAATGAATACACGCTTGAATCCTTTTAGTTGTTTGAGTGGACGTTCTACTTTAGAGTCAGAATATGACACGTATAATTGTACCACTTCATCGCCATCACGTTTGCCGGTGTTCTTTACGTTTACTGAAACAATCAATGAATCTGAAAGTGTTGCTGCCGATGTTTTCAATCCGGAATAAGCAAACGTTGTATAACTTAATCCGTAACCGAATGGATATAGTGGTTGGCTTTTGAAGTATTGATATGTTCTGCCGTTCCTGATATTATAATCCATCATAGGTGGCAGGTCGGTAATGCTTTTCACCCATGTTTGGGTGGTGCGTCCTGCCGGATTCACTGCTCCAAAAATAACATCGGCCAATCCATTACCCAGCTCCTGACTGTTATTCGTTACTTGAAGAATTGCCGGGACGTTCTCTTGCGACCAGTTGATGGCATAAGGGAAGTTGCTCACCAACACCATAACGGTATTGGGATTTGCTTGTGTCACCACTTTTACCAGGTCTTCCTGTTCTAACGTCAATGCTTTTCTGTCCACCGCTTCTCTTCCATCACTCGGCACAGGAGAGACTTTCCATCTGGCATCGGTACCATAAGGATGATTTCCAACACAGACAATGGCTACATCGGCTTTGTGAGCAGCTATCGTAGCCTTATCCATCTCGTCGGATGGTGCAAAAAACACTTCCACATCCTTGCCCAACGCATTTTTAATTCCTTGTAAAATAGTTATTGCATAGGGTGGTGTGCCACTATACCAATCAAGCAAAACCTCATTTGCACGAGGGCCGATTACTGCAACTGATTTCAATTTTGCTTTATCTAATGGCAATATATTCTTTGCATTTTTTAATAATACTACTGATTTAGCAGTTACCTTACGGACAAAAGCTTGTGTCTCAGAATTTGTCCAGGGAGCAATAGTATCCGTAACACCAATTCCGGCATAAGGGACTTTAGATTGATCTTCATCTAACAATCCAAGACGTAAAGCCACATAAAAGTTTCCACGAATGGCGTTGTCAATGTCTTTCTCTGTCAATAACCCTTTTTGTAAAGCTTCAAGAATAAAGGGTTTAAAGGTATCGAGAAATTGTCCGACCGAAGCTTTAACAACCGCAGCGGCTCCCTCGGTGAGCGTAGGAAAAGCTTTATGCGAATTAACCAATAATTTCAGTGCACCACCATCGGTACAAATAATTCCATTATTTCCCCACTCATTACGGGTAATACTTTGAAGTATTGGATTTATCGTCATAGGAACACCATTCCAGGCATTATACGAAGCCATAAAGGCTCTGGATCCGCCTTCAGTAATGCCTTTGTAGAATGGGAACGAGTAATATTCGCGAAAAAGCTGTTCATCGAAATTGGAGGAAGTGGAGTCACGCCCATCTTCATTGCTATTTGCCAGAAAATGTTTCATGAGTGAAGCCGATTTCCAATAGTGTGGGTCTTTACCTTGCAATCCTTTAACAAAAGCCACTGTTAAGCGGGAACCTAAAAAAGCATCTTCACCATAACTCTCTTCAGTGCGTCCCCAACGTGGATCGCGAGCCAGATCTGCATTGGGAGCACGCATTACCATACCACCTTTCAGATATTTCGGGTTCTGTGTATAATAACGAACATCGGTTGCTTCAATATCTGCCACTTGTTGAATTAGTTCCGGATCCCATGTTTCACCAAGACCGTATGCTTGTGGGAAAGTGGTGGTAGGATAGGTTTTGGGGACGCCTTTGGCTCTGCCACCCCAATTACCGGGTCCACCCAAAGCCATACCATGTAAACCTTCGGAGTGGCCTGTATTTCGAATACCCAAACGTGGAACACCCAAATTGGTTGACAAGGCATCAACTTTTTCATCAATCGTCATCAACGAAAGGAGATTGTCGACACGTGCAACATCAGACAATGCAGTATTCTGGAAAGGGTATTTAGTCTGAGCCGCCAAAAGAACAGGTAGCAAAAGAAAGATGATGAGAAATCGGAGTATAGTGGCTTTCATCGGATGACTAGATTTGGAAATCAACACAAAAATAGGGTTATTTTGAAAATATCGCTATCCTAAAATTATCTTATTCAGTGACACTATAGACTTTCTGTATCCTTTTAGTGTATCCATTGATAATAGATTCGTTTTCATTCAAACATATCAACCAATTTGATTATATAATTATTATCGTATCGAGGATTTATGCCTGTTATTTTAAAGCTCCGTGAAGAATAAAAGTGTAAAACCCAATATTTCACTGTGTTTTTGTTAATTTTTTAACCTACCCACCTAAAAATTAATAAGTGTGGGAATTTTTTTTGTAATATTGCAACATCAATTAAGATTATGAACGATCTATATTACGTATTCGGGGTAAGCCCTATCAATAACAATACCACTTCCACATCCACCCCTTGGGGGGTACAATAGTTCATTTTCCAGAAAATCTTTTCTTTTTATTTCTTTTGTTTTCTCTGAATTAGTTATCATTTATTTCTTGTGCAACTTGCAAACCACCATTGTGGTAAACTGATTAGTTTCAGGATGCAGTTTCATTCGATCTCAAAAATTTAATACGCAGCCTATGAAAGTCATGAAGTTTGGAGGCACTTCAGTTGCCTCAGCCGAAAGTATCTTAAAAGTCATAGATATCGTGACAGCTTGTCGCGAAAAGAAAATTGTTGTCGTTGCGGCTATGGGGACAACAACAGATGCATTGGCTGAATTAAGTGAATTGGCTTCAGAAGGTAACGAATCGTACAAAGTGGGGTTACTCACTATTGAAAAGCAACATCTTAAAGCTATTGAGAAACTCATCCCTGCCCGCGAACGCAGTAGTGTCATTGCCAAAGTAAAATTTGTCTTTAACGAACTGTCGTCAGCTTTAAACGGAGTGTTTATCCTTCGCGAACTCACACCCCGCACTTATGATTACTTGCTTAGCTTTGGCGAACGTCTATCGGCCATGATTGTGAGCTCGGTAATACCTGATGGTGTTTATGTAGATGCACGTGAGTTGATTAAAACAGATAGCCGTTTTGGAAAAGCAACTGTTGATTTTGAAGCATCAACAAAGCTGATCCTCGAAAAGATTATACCCATTGAGGGAGTGCCTGTCATCACAGGCTTTATCGCCAGTTCGCATAAGAACGAAACCACCACCTTAGGACGGAGAGGTTCAGATTATACAGGAGCGATAATAGCCGCAGCGGTCAATGCAGAGATTCTGGAGATATGGACTGATGTAGAAGGAATATTGACCGCCGATCAGAAAAAGGTTGAAAAAGCATATTGTCTGGATTGTCTGAGTTATTCAGAAGCCATGGAGCTTTCTCATTTCGGTACACGTGTAATATACCCACCCACGTTTATACCGGTATATAAGAAAAATATCCCCATCCGAATCAGAAGCACTTTCAATCTGGCAAATTCCGGAACACTAATCACAACCGAAGGGGCTAATAATTCCACGAAAGCCATTAAAGGAATTTCTTCGATAGAGAATATTAACATGGTTACCATTCAGGGATCAGGGATGGTAGGCGTTACCGGAATATCGAACAGATTGTTTGGCGCATTGGCTGCCAGAAAAGTAAATGTTGTGTTGATTTCTCAAGCCTCATCAGAGTATTCTATCACTTTCGCCATTCGCGAACGAGATAGCATATCAGCAAGCGAAGCCATTGAGCAGGAGTTTCAAGATGAGATTGAACGTGGCAACATCCACCAGATTTCTATTGAGAAGGATCTTGCCATTGTAGCTATCGTTGGTGAGAACATGAAAAGAAGTCCGGGTATTGCCGGTAAGTTATTTCATACCCTTGGACGTAATGGGATTAATGTCAGGGCCATTGCACAGGGAGCCTCTGAGCTAAATATTTCGTGTGTTATCAGTATTAAAGATCTGAAAAAAGCACTCAATACGATCCATGAATCATTTTTCCTGTCCGACTATCAGCAAGTAAACGTTTTCCTTGCAGGTATTGGTGCCGTTGGAAGCAAGTTGATTGATCAGATCATGGCACAACAAAGCAGATTGTTACAACATCATCGCCTAAAGCTGAATGTTTGCGGTATTATGAATTCGAGAAAGATGCTGATCAATGCTAATGGATTGGATCTATCGGATTACAAAACTCAACTTGACGAACAAGGCATAAAGGCTGATCTCGATGTGATGATAGAAGAGATCACCTCTTTCAACCTCCTCAATAGTGTTTTTGTAGATTGTACTGCAAGTACAAATGTTACCGATCGATACATTGACATCTTTAAATCGACCACATCTGTTGTTACAGCAAATAAAACAGCTTGTTCTTCTGAATATAATAACTACTTCAAAATCAAACAAACTGCACTTAATAAAGGCGTTAAGTTCTTCTATGAAACAAATGTCGGAGCCGGTCTACCTGTTCTGAACACGCTGTCTGACTTAATCAAGAGTGGCGACCAGATTGTACGGCTGGAAGGTGTGCTATCAGGAACATTGAACTTTATCCTAAACACCGTAAGCGAAACGCTTCCTTTAAGTGAAGCCATCAGACAATCTGTTGAAAAAGGTTTTGCAGAGCCTGATCCTCGCATAGACTTGAGCGGTATTGATGTAATGCGAAAGGTATTAATTCTGGCACGAGAGATTGGACTAAAGCTCGAAAAGCAAGATGTGAATATCGAGAAGATTGTTCCTGATAGCTATTTTTCGACCTCCTCTCCTGCCGAATTTATGGCTAAGGTAAGCAATTATGATCAGGAATTTGAAGTATTAAGAAAAGAAGCTTGCGGAAAAGATAAGAAATGGCGTTATGCTGCCTCGCTCATAGAGGGAGTGGCTTCCATAAAACTTGTTGCTGTAGATCAGAAACATCCATTTTATGATTTAGAGGGAAGCAACAACATCTTCCTGATTACAACCGAACGTTATTATAATGCGCCTATGATTATTAAAGGATATGGTGCCGGTGCAGACGTTACGGCAGCTGGTGTATTTGCCGACATAATTCGTGTAGTGAATGTATAAGTGATAATTTGCAAACAGTATGAAAGATTCGATAAAGGTGTTTTCGCCGGCAACGGTAGCCAATGTAGGTAGCGGTTTCGATATTCTGGGTTTTGCCCTGAACAATAGAGGCGATATTATAGAGGCGAAAATGAACAATGAAAAATGTATTCGTATTTTTAATCAATCGGGAACCGACCTTCCGT
>JAHEYR010000189.1 GCA_023251485.1 Bacteroidales bacterium | reverse complement strand
CTAGTCAATCATCTAATATGATTTTATGTTTATTTGTTGAAAGTAATATTTATATATCACAAGATGAGTGATTTAATATGGTGGGTACAGTTTTAGGCGTAGCTTTTATCCTTTCAGTGTAAATCTGAATGTAGAACCTATTCCGGGCTCACTCTCTACCCAAATCTTCCCGCCGTGTTTTTCTACAAATTCTTTGCAGAGAATAAGTCCGAGACCGGTTCCCACCTCTTTCTGTGTTCCGGCGGTGGAAAAGTTCTCGTCGATTCGGAAGAGCTTATTCAGCGCGCTTTGAGGAATACCTACACCTGTGTCATTTATAGAAACAATGACTTCACCTTCTCTCTTTTGGGCACTCAATGTGATCCTTCCTCCCGGATGAGTAAACTTTATAGCGTTTGAAATTAAGTTTCGAACAATAGTATTGATCATACTTTCATCACCTTGTGCCGATAAACTTGTTGGGAGTTCGCTTGTAATGATCATGTTCTTTTGTTCGGCTATATTGCTGAATAGTTGTTGATTTTCGGTGATGAGATTTACTAAATCGACCTCTTTCGGATTATAGTTCATCCTGCCTGTTTGTGAACGTGACCATTCCATGAGGTTCGTAAGTAGGTTCATGACTCTTTCAGATGAATTCAAAACGACTCGGGCATAGTCTTCAATTCCTTCAAAGTCCTTTTCTCTTGCTCGCTCAACCAGTAGGTCACTAAATCCGATGATAGAGTTAAAAGGACTTTTTAGGTCGTGAGCAATGATAGAGAAAAATTTATCTTTCTCGGAATTGAGCTTCTGTAGTTCAAGATTTTTTTGTTTTATCTCTTCCTCGACTGCTTTTCGTTCGGTGATGTCACTAACTACACTCAGAATGTGAGGCGTGTCTTTTAACATAATGCGCTTGGCCGAGATTAATCCGATGATTATATTCCCATCCTTGTTTTGGAGTGCTATCTCGTGATTATTGCAGTATCCATGTTCGTTAACTATGTTCACAAATTCACGTCGATCGGAGAACGTCTTCCATATATTGATGTCCAGCGTTGATTTATCTCTGATGTCGTCTTTAGAAAAACCAAGAATCTTAGTGAAACTTTCATTGCAATCAACGAGGAAACCATCGCTTAGACGTGTGATTAAGACGGCATCGGGACTTGTGTTGAATATCTGTTCGAAGTGTGTTTTGGCCTCATTGGTTTCTGCATTCAGCCGTTGATTCAGCATCATGACAAATCCAAATGTCCAGAGCAATCCGATTAGGAGCGCATCGAAATATTGGAGATAATTAAAAAACAGTGGTATAAACGGGTCTTCTAATTTGTTGACATTGCAGATAACAATTGAAATATAGGTGAAAATAATTCCATGAATGAGAAATAATGCAGCATTAAATATTGCTGTTGAGCTTATTGCCTTAGTCTTGCTTTTCAAAATACATGCAGCGGTCATATAGGATATGATCGCTAGAAAAGCATGAATGAGAAATGAACGTATGACGATATCATCTTTAACAAGGTAGAAGAATAGATGTATAACAAGAAAACTACCGGCAAAAGAGAAGATGAATTTGATGTTTATCTTCTTGTCAAAGAACTTTAGCACTCCAATGAAAATAAATATTGCTCCCGATAAGATGATGGGATCCTGAAAGATAATAGCAAGGGGGCGTATTGATGGATGACTTCTGATTAAAATAAATATAAAGCCAAGAAACTCTGCCGCACTCCACATTAGCCACCACTCCGGGCCGGCAATCATTTTATTAGATTTGTATTGTAGTGAAAATACGAACATCTGCATCAGATGCGAGATGCCAATCAGTAATATCAATGTAGGTATATCTATCGCCATGTTTTACGCCTAATCATTAATGAATACAATAATAAGTAACGGATGTCCCCTTCCCAACGATAATCAAAGATATTGATTTATTAGTCGCTTGCAAAATAAATTTGCTTATTAAACAGTAAGATTTTTTTATGCCATATGAATTTCTTCATGTTTGTTTATGGGTGTGATACTTTGTGGCGATTTGATAACTGGATGTCTGAACTTTCGGTAGAATACCTTGTTGAATATCTTTAACTTACTAGAGGGATTGAATATGGAGAGAGAAACGTCGCGGGTAGAAGCCTTCAGCGATGGCGTGTTTGCTATTGCTTTGACATTGCTTATTTTGGGTATTCAAGTTCCATCTTTAGATAGTTTTGCAACAAATGACAAGCTTTATCATGCGATCATAAATCTTTGGCCATCCTATTTCGCTTTTTTGATGAGCTTTTTAGCGGTTCTGATCATGTGGATTAATCACCATGGCTTTTTTAAATATCTTAGAAAAATCAGCTCTTTTTTCTTGTTTGCCAATGGCTTTCTATTGCTGATGGTGACATTTCTGAATTTCCCTACCGCGGTACTTGCCAAATATATTGAAACGCCTGCTTTTAATATTGCATCCGCTTTTTATTGTGGTACAATGGTTTTGGTGAGTGTTGCGTATAATCTTCTTTGGTACTCGGCTGCCTACAAACGAAGACTCGTAAAAGATGAAATAACAGATAATCTGATCTTTAGAATCAGGAATGCTTATTGGTTTGGTTTTTTTATTTATCTATTTGCTTTCGTCATTTCGTTTGTCCTGCCAATGGTCGGACTGCTGATTTGTATTTCGTTATGGGTTTTCTGGGTGATATTGAGTTATGGTGGGGTGCAAGGTGAAAATATTAGAAGAAGATGAAGTTTCTTGCGTAGAAATAAAATCTGCTGGATTAAACTTTTAGTGAATGTTGATGTCAGATAGAATGTATTATTTTGCAAAAAAAACTTATTTAACCCTAACTAATGAAAAACATTCTACTTAAAACATTGATTACTTGCTGCATATTTTCTGTAGCTATCATCACTCCGGGGTACTGCCAGTCACCCAAAGTATATTCAATTGATGCAAAGACACTGGTTGCTTCAAAACAAAAGATAAAGGAAGGTGATAAGCAGGCTATGACGGCTTATCATAATCTCGTGAAAGCGGCTGATAAATCACTAACGGTAGGCCCTTTCTCTGTAATGAATAAGGTACAGACTCCTCCAAGTGGAGATAAACACGATTATATGAGTCTGGCTCCTTACTTCTGGCCTAATCCTAATACGCCGAACGGTTTGCCATATGTCAATAAAGACGGTGAAATTACTCCCGAAGTAAAAGACTTCAAGGATAAAGATGATATGGTAAAAATGTGCAGCACGGTTGAGATATTATCGTTGGCTTATTATTTTTCAGGAGATGAAAAATATGCAGAACGATGTGCTCTATTGATCCGTACATGGTTTATTTCTCCAGATACAAAAATGAATCCGAATGTGAAATATGGTCAGGCTGTAAAGGGTCTGAATGAAGGACGCAAAGAAGGAGTACTCGAAACAAGGGGCTTTAGCAAAGTTGTGGATGCAATAGGACTTCTAAAGGGTTCTAAATCGTGGACTACAAATGATCAGCAAGCTATGCAAACATGGATTGGTGAGTTTCTGACTTGGATTCAAACTGATAAAATAGGCGTTGCTGAAATGAATGCCACTAACAATCATGGAACCTGGTTTGATGCGCAACGGCTATCATATGCATTGTTTTTGGGAAAACATGATTTGGCAAATGAAATCTGTAAGAATGCAATTACCCGCCTTGATAAACAGATGGATGAATTTGGTACTTTCCCTAGAGAACTGGCACGTACTAAGTCGCTGGGTTACTCTTTTTTCAACATCAATGCATTCTTTCAGATTGCAGTACTCGCAGAAAAAACAGATGTCGATTTATGGAAAGAAGTAACACCATCAGGTAAGAGCCTTCGCAAAGCGATTGAAGCGCTGGCACCTTATTTTTCAAAAGAAAAGGAATGGACCGGAAAGCAAATAGAGCCTTATAATTTAGCCGGTGAAATACCACTTTTCTATCTGGCATCAGTTAAATACAATCATCCGGAATATTTAAAAGCTATTGCTAATCAGAAAACACCAGCAATGGAATCAGATTGGAAACAATTGATCTTTGGATTTATAAAGCAGAATTAGATTAGCCGGAAAAGTTAGAATATATTTAACTTTATAGGGCGCTTTTGGGGAAGTGATAGTTCGTTCGTTTGATAAAGAACTTTTTCTTGCTGATTTATAAATTATTAATCCCGCAGATAATGTAACTTGTATTATTTGCGGGATTTTTTGTTCTACCAGTGTATCTATATATTTATTATATACTGCTTGGTTCAATAATTAGCAAATTAATTACTTCCTATTTGTTTTTAAAGAGCATATATTTGTATAAGAAGTAGACAAAGCGGATGACTATCCTCATAACCGGCTTTGGTAAATCACTTTCTCATTTTAACTTATTATGAAGCGACTATTTATACCTTTATGTTTATTAGGAATAGGTCTTTTCCTAATTCAGAGTTGTACGACATTCAAAACAAGACAGATCGTAGAGAATCGATTACAACCTTTTAATACCGGTTGGAAATTTATCAAAGACAGTTTGAAAGGAGCCGAAGCTTCTACTTTTGACGACTCAAAGTGGCGTACCTTAGATTTGCCACACGACTGGAGTATTGAGGATCTTCCTGCTTCACAACCCGGAGGGCATGTCGGCCCCTTTTCGAAAGTTACACCCGGTGGCTTTCTCACTGGACATACCCTTGGCGGAACAGGCTGGTACAGGAAACAATTTACTGTTGGTTCAAAAGATAAGGGAAAACAGATTAAAGTGTTGTTTGATGGAGTTATGACCGAATCGGATGTATGGATAAATGGTACGCATCTGGGCTATCATCCAAATGGTTATACTCCTTTTGCATACGACCTGACTCCTTATCTCAACCCTGCTGGAAAAATAAATGTCTTGGCCGTAAGAGTGAAAAATCTTGGGCAAACCAGCAGATGGTATAGTGGCACTGGAATATATCGTAACGTTAATCTGATTGTTACCGATCCCGTACATATTGATTTATGGGGTATTAATGTTACAACGCCAGAAGTATCCAAAGAAAAGGCAAAAGTAAATGTGGCTGTAAAGGTGATGAACGATTCTAAGCAAGATGTGGATATTACAGTTAATACCAGATTGATAGGTTCACATACTACTGCGACGGTAGAGACCAATAAAACGGATAAGATAGTCGCAAGCGGTTCTGTTGAAGTCACTCGTTCATTTACATTAGATAATCCTGAACTATGGTCACCCGATTCACCAAACATGTATAATTTGGAAGTATCAGTGCTTTCCAAGGGAAAACTGGTTGACGCATATATCCTGAAAGTGGGAGTCAGATCTATTAAGTACAATACCCAAAACGGGCTTCAGATCAATGGTAAGACCGTTAAACTTCACGGGGCTTGTATGCATCATGATAATGGTTTGTTGGGTGCAGCTGCATTCGATCGGGCCGAAGAACGCAGAGTTGCAATTATGAAGGCAAATGGATTCAATGCAATCCGCTGTAGTCATAATATGCCTTCACCGAGATTTCTGGAGGCCTGTGATAGTCTCGGTATGCTGGTTATGGATGAAGTGTTTGATACATGGACGAAACCGAAGACACCACAGGATTATCATTTATACTTCAATGAATATTGGCAAAAGGATTTGTCGACTATGTTGTTGCGTGACAGAAATCATCCCAGTGTTATTATCTGGAGCATTGGAAATGAAATAGCAGAACGTGCAGATCCTGAAGGACTAGTGATAACCAAAAAACTTATCAGTGAAGTAAAGAAATATGATACTTCGCGTCCGACATCTGAAGCTATTTGTGAGTTCTTTGCTTTTATGGGTAAGGGACATGATTGGAGTTATTCGGCACCAGCATTTGCTTTACTCGATATTGGCGGATATAATTATACCTGGAGAGAATGGGAAAATGATCATAAGATGTATCCGGGACGGTTGATGATGACCACAGAATCTATGCCTGTGGACATGTTCTCTATTTGGGATCGGGTCGAGAAGTCACCATGGGTCGTAGGCGATTTTGTTTGGACAGGGATGGATTATCTGGGTGAATCCGGCGTCGCTCATGGACGGATTGATAATGAAAAAGTTGATTATGGTATGAAGTTCCCCGGATCTGAAATGGG
>JAHEYR010000188.1 GCA_023251485.1 Bacteroidales bacterium | reverse complement strand
CTTTCCCCCAGATCAGGCCACTACCGGCTTCATTGGGATCACCCTTTTCCAACTTAATCATAGCTTCAATTTCGAAATCACGTTGTTGGTCAATGGCAGTAACATTCGCATATAATATGGTAGGCTGGTTAGCTGTCTGTTCAATGATATATTCGCCATCCTTTATGGTGCAATTCGTCTCTCCTTGTCCGATATACCATCTGTCGGCATCTACCGTATTAAACTCGTCATATGCAATGTCTTGTTTGCTTAAAACAGGAATATCGAAGTAATTCTGTCCTTTGTTAGCCGGTTGATCAGACGTTGGTTTGTTTTCCTGTATGGTTTCGGGTTTACTGACAGGGGTAGCAACCTCTGAAGAACCAGATGAAGCAGGCGTTGGCTTTGTCTTCTCGGTAGTTGTACTTGCAGCCTGAAGGTAGCAGATCTTAAATTCTTTAACCATTAAGATGGCGCCTGGAGCTGTCTGGATGCCAAATTGATTACCGAATATTGATTCGAAAGGACCTGAGTAGAGCAGCGATTCATTTATGAAGTAATAAAGCGTATTCGCTACCTTTCGGATGGTGAGTTTGTTGTATTGTTTATGTTTGATCAACGTTGAAGGTGTCCATTCTCTGGCTGCAACCCAGTTTGGATTGGTTTGCGCGATGACATATTTATCATTTTCGTTTAATCCATATAGAAAGTAATTCCATGCATCAGCTTGTTTTCCCCAGATAATTCCATTGAAATAACCCTTTGGTTCTCCTTTTTCCAAACAAATGGTTGCTTCAATTTCAAAATCGCGTTTTACATCAAATGTTGAGGCCGTTATCCATGATACGGAAGGCTCATCACCTTCACGTTGAATACGATAAACGCCGTTAACAACTTTGCAATCTTCTTTATCAAATGCTTCCCATTTAGCGGCTTTGCCGTCTGAAAAAGTATCTGTAAATAGGACTTGCTTGTTTGCCAACGCATAATCGGTATAAGTTTTCTGTCCATTAACAGAGCTAAAGATTAATGCAATAACAACAAAACAATAAAAGATTCTAACTTTCATACGTCAATGATTTGTGATAAAAGAGGTCATATGCGACTTGTTGTTTCGTGAATTTTTTTTCAATCATCAAATATAACGTATTGTTTGCTTCTCTCCATTAAAAACTGGATAAAAATGACGACTGTAATTAATGTCATCTGCCAGAAAAAAGAAAAGCATAAAAAATGGAATTCATCTAAAGTTGTTTTAAGAAAGCAACAGATTCAGATGAATTCCATGAAGGAATTTATATTAAGATTGGGCCTCTCAGCTTTGTTTCTAAGATATGTGATGAGGAGTCTTATCGTCGTCTTTTTTTTTATTTTTTTTCGGTTAATTGACGCTCCTTTTTCTTAGAAAAGAATAGCTTTGCATCATCAATTAATATTTAAATACGATGTTCTTTAGAAAAACTACTATTTACGTTTTTTCGTTACTTAGCTTTTTGGTTCTCTTCGGTTCCTCTGTGAGCTGTCAGACTAGCAGAAATAAACAGATTGCCAGTCGTCAAGTAAATGTATTTCCAGATAATTCATCGTTGGCATATAACGGACGGATAAACTTTTCAAATCCAAAGGAACCTGTTTTTTATTGGGCAGGCACAGCCGTTCGTACTAAATTCACAGGAACCTCATTAGGCGTTAGCTTATATGATGATAAGGGTGATAACTATTACAATGTTCTCATTGATGGAGCGAAATATGTGATAAAATGTGGAAAGGGTGATTCATTATATACGGTAGCCACACAGCTTAAAAAAGGAAATCATACCTTGGAAGTCATTCGTCGGACTGATCCATCAAGCTCCTTTAACAGATTTAAAGGACTTGCCATAGATCAGAGTGCTATGGTTAGCTTACCTATCCCGGCTCCTAAGTTGAAATTTGAGATCTATGGAAACTCAATTACATCTGGCCATGGCATCTTGGATGAGACCAGAAAAAACAACAATGACTTTTCTACCTGGGATAATTATGATGCCTATGGTGCTGTTACCGCCCGTAACCTGAATGCAGAGTATCGATGTACTTCGAAAAGTGGTATTGGTTTCATCATCAGCTGGTTTCCTACTATTATGCCAGAGATGTATAATCGATTGGATCCATGGGACCCAAAGAGCAGCTGGGATTTCTCAAAATGGGTACCAGATATTGTTGTCATCAACCTGGGACAAAACGATTGTTGGCTGATCAAAAAGCTTTCGCCTGTGCCGGGACCTGATGAGATTGTGAACCGATATGCCGATTTTGTTGGCCTGATCAGAGCGAAATATCCAAATGCAGCTATCTTTTGTGTGTTAGGAAATATGGATGCTACTCAGAAAGGTTCACCATGGCCCGGGTATATCCAAAAGGCTGTAAAGAAATTGAATGTTGAGAAAAATGACCAACATGTTTATTCTCTGATCTTCCCATATAAAAATACTGCAAGTCATCCCACCGTCAGCGAACATAAAATGATGGCTGATCAGCTTACTGCCTTTATCAAGAAAACTCTCAATCTTAAATAACGTTTTTATAGCGTAATAAAAAGGCCACACCCATAATGAGTGTGGCCTTTCCCTTTATCGTTGGAGTTTTGTGTCCTTCCAGTTCCACCATTTCAACCTCTCCACATCGCGTTCGTCCTCTTTCGTCTCGGCGAAGTAAACAGCACATCTGAATACATACAACAGACAGCGATCCTGAACGATACCGACTTTTTGATTCGACAGCATAAAAAGTTGCTCAGGGTCTTTACCAACTAAGTCATCTGCTTTTCGTATTCCGATTTCCCAAAGATCGTTTGCAATTGACTTTCCAACTCCCGGAATAATTGTTAATTGCTTTGTTTCCTGTTCTTTTGTTATCATCTCAATTCCTGTATGGTAAGTTAGCGATGGAACAACTTTTATTTGTAACGAACATTTTCTCCGTTCATTTTATAAGTGTAGATGTTTTGGTAAGGCAAGAAGCCAAGCTTCAAATAGACCGGTTCTCCAGCAGGCGAGGCCTGAAGTGAACAAAAATGTATACCCTCCCTTAAGCATTCATTCATGAGCCGTATGGTTATGTTGCGGGCTAATCCAAGTCCTCTGTACTGCGGCAATGTCGCAATCATATATAGTCCGGCATTACCCTTGCTATCATAAAACGACAGACCACAACTGGCAAATGCATTGTCGTGTTTCCCAATGAACAGTTTTACCCTGTATGCATTTTTCAACAAGGCCACCATGATGTCGGGATCTACATTATTTTGAAAACCTTTCGAAGCAATTTCTGCAAATATAGCAGCCTCCTCTTTTGATTCGACCCGCTTTATTTGTTGAAGGTCATTGTGCGGTTCCGGCAATAGCTCTGTTAGCTGGATTGCCATTCCTCTTTGTATAAACCATTGAAACATTCCAACAGCTTCAAGGTTTTTCTGGAGTTTATCGTTTTCAGGAACGGTTAATAAATTCGGTAATTCATTACGTTCTATCTTTTGTAATAACTCATGAATGACCTGACTATGGATGCCTTTTTTATCCAAATGATATACTCTGTTGGGCCAATCGGAACCATATAGATTAATAGCGTTGTATCCATCAGTCTCAACCAGCTTCTTGGTCTGTTGCCCCAGAAAAGTGAAAAACTCAAAGAGGTTAATGGTGATTTTAGTATTGGTTGTCATGTTTGGATGCTAATGATACTTACAGTTGATCACATAAAAAGGGACGCTCATTCTGAAGAAGCCATCTCGTGATGCCTGTTGATTCATCTTTTCTTCGATGATCTTAAAGATAATTTGTTGTTTATCTATCGGAATCACGTTTTTCCATCCTCCGATAAATGCTAGACGGATAAAGTAGTGGTTCAACATGCTGGTTCCATCAGTGAATTTGTAATCGAAATATTCTTCGTCTACAGATTCTATGCTGAAACCGTGATGGATAAGCTTATCCGTAAATTCACTCAGCGGTTTTCTCTTCGCGTAGATTTGCTCATTCATTTTATCTAAGGCTTCGGTCAGGTGTTCTTCTTTCAATGTCTCAGCCAGCAGATCATAAAATTCGTTGAAGGTGGTATTGGTGTTAAATGTAAATGCCAGCTGGGCTTCCGTTTTTGAAATTCTGGCACATTCCGACAAGACCAGATTCAGATCGCTTACATTATTTAAGCCATTATTACTGATTATCAGATCAACGGAATTATTATCCAAGGGGATGTTTTCAGCAACGCCATCAATGAGTTCCACGTTTTGAATGCCATATAGGGCTAGTTTCTTACGGGTTCTGTCTGAAGCACTTTTCCATGGGTCGATTCCATAGACTTTACTTGAATTACCCAGTCGCATGGCTAATTCTGTCAATGGAAATCCGGCACCAAATCCAATATCCAGCGCCGTTATTTTTTTTCGATAGTTGATACGGTCGAGCAACTTGATTCCGAATGAGGCAGCCCAGAAGGGCAACTCATCAAAGACATCGACTAATTCAGTATCATTCAGATCAAAATTCGAATTCAGATAGCTCGTCATGGTGGTCGATTATGCTAAGATCTTCTCAATAGCTTCAAGCTCATCGGTTGAAAAGTTGAGGTTGTTTAATATTTTCAGATTATCGTTAAGTTGTTCAACACGACTGGCTCCAACGAGCACCGAAGTAATTCGAGAATCTTTCAATAGCCATGCCAACGACATTTGAGCCAACGACTGATTTCGGCTTTGTGCAATCTCGTTAAGATTTTTTAGTTTTTCCACCAGGGCTTCGGTAATAGCACTTTCCTTCAAGAATCCATGCGACTTGTGTGCTCTCGAATCTTCGGGAATGCCGTTGAGGTAACGGTTCGTCAATAGACCTTGTGCCAGTGGTGAGAAAACAATGCAGCCCACACCATTATCGTCTAATACATCGAGCAATCCGTTTTCAATCCAGCGGTCGAGTAGAGAGTAGTTTGGTTGATGAATCAAACAGGGAACCCCCATCTGCTTCAATATCTTGATGGCTCTATCTGCCATCTCTGCCGGATAGCTTGATATGCCGACATATAATGCCTTGCCTTGCTGCACAGCAGTTGCTAAGGCTCCCATGGTCTCTTCAAGCGGTGTTTCGAAATCAGGACGATGTGAATAGAAAATATCCACATAATCTAATTGCATGCGTTTCAGACTTTGATCGAGACTAGCTAACAGATATTTTCTCGATCCGAATTCGCCATAGGGTCCGGGCCACATATCCCAACCCGCTTTTGTAGAGATCAATAGCTCGTCGCGATAACTAGTGAAGTCTTTTTTTAGAATCTGTCCGAAGTTTTTTTCTGCCGATCCATAAGGGGGACCATAGTTATTTGCCAGATCGAAATGGGTAATGCCTGCATCGAAAGCATTCCAGATAATCTTACGAAAGTTTTCAAAGACATCAACATCGCCAAAGTTGTGCCATAAGCCGAGTGAAATGAGAGGCAATTTGATCCCGCTGTTTCCACAGCGTTTGTAAACCATCTGCTCGTATCTGTTTTGTGAAGGAGTGTATTCCATAATATAATAAATGAGGTTGTTTCTAATGAATTGGAAAATGCTTTTCTTTCTTATTTTTGAAGTAAAATTAAGTCTAAATGTTATAAAATTCAATTTTTAATTGAACCACGTATTTATATGCTAATCATTTAATAAATATTCATACCTTTCGTCGTATAAATTTAGTCCATAATAAAACCTCAACCCTTGATCAAACAATTGTTATTATTATGAAACAGCTTTTTTTTACTACAGTTCTCTTATCTCTTGTATCGCTTTCATTTACAGGATTTTCACAAAACAACAAAGTCATTAAGAAGATTATCGAAATCGGTAAGACGGATAACCAAACCATGAACCATCTGGATGTGTTGTGTAATCGGTTTGGTGGTCGATTGATCGGTTCTGATGCCTATGCAAATGCAGCGGAATGGTGTGCCTACCAGTTTAAGAAGTGGGGGATGAAGGTTGAAATGGATGAATCGGGAACCCTACCGGTTGGTTTTAATCGGGGAGCTTGGTTTGGCCGTATGTTAAGTGACAACGGAATGATATTGCATTTTGCGACACCCTCATATACCTCCGGAACAAAAGGAATTCAAAAAGGTCATGTAGTACTTGAGCCAAAAACACAGGCTCAGTTCGATCGGATGAAAGGCAGACTAAAGGGTGCCTGGGTTCTGAT
>JAHEYR010000187.1 GCA_023251485.1 Bacteroidales bacterium | reverse complement strand
ATATCCACTTTGTGTTGATAATCGATGTCGATTACATTCGAACAGAGATACCCCGGCTTCTCGTGTGCTGCCGGGTTCAGCGTAATCAGTCGGTTGTTTATCTTCTCTAACCGACTGAGTAGCGCCTCATATTGTTGCTTTGAAAGGAGAATATTTTCCATCACATCTGATTTGATTTCGCAAAATAAAGTGACGAAAATGTATATTCCTAGGTAACGGCAAACAATATATTTGGCCTGTTATGTATCGGATAATCAAATAGATGAAAAGCTGTTTTTACAGTGAAAAATACATTGCATAAAAAAAGTGGTGAAAACACCCCTTTTTAAGCTTAAAACAGGGCTATTTCCGGTTTATTCCAACCGTCAAAAATATATCTGTGTAAAGAATTTTCAGAAAAGATTTATCCACGTATGTTAACAACTGTTTTTAGAATAAGAGACACCCTCTTATCTTGCTCAATATAAAGCATTAAACGCTATTTTATTGTTATGAAATTTTGCTGATTCGATGCTGATTTGATACTGAATCGATGCAGATGATACGGGCTCTCTTTTTCGGAGGGCTCTCCGGTAGCCGTCAGGTAACCACCCGGTATCATAGAACCAAGTTGAGACCCATCTAATACCAATTAGCTACCCTGAAAGGATGTTTCTTTTCATCTGCATCTGATCTGCATCGATTCAGTGCCTCATTATCGTCGATTTCAGGGCAGTGAAATTTTCGTTTTTATTCGATTTCAGACCGGAAAGGAGCGGGAAAAAAGCCACTTTTCGACAAGTAGGCCAAAAAAAGATGAAATTGGCTTCAGTTGGCTTCCGATGGCTTCATTTGGCCACCCCCGAATCCTTGACTTGGCTTCGTCTGAAGTGGTAATTTTAGGTATAAATCAACCATTAAAAAACAAATATTATGGCACGCTTAAAAGGTCCTATTCAGTTTATCGGTAGTCTTGGTGGTCTTCATTCGCATTACAATAAAAACATTAAAGCTTACGTGGTAGCTACTAATGGCGGCGCTTCGAAAGAGCTGATCATGAACAATCCTACGTTTGCCCGTACCCGCGAAAACATGAACGAGTTTAAAGCTTGTGGCATGTGGGCATCGCTCTTGCGTAAATCGCTGGCTTGTATTGCGCATCTCTATTCGGGTTATTACTTCTCTGATATTGTATCGCTTGCTAAAAAGATTCAAAACCGCGATGATGTAACACTAAGAGGCTTCAGGTCTATCGAGTCGAGTAGATTCCCTCACGGATTCTTTACACTCAAATTTAACAAAGAGAAACTTCTTGACAGGGTCAGTTCGTTTTCTCCTATGGTTTCCCTATCGGCGGATAAAAAGACCGTCACGATGAAGATAACGCAGCTACGTCCCTATTCAAATATCCACTGGCCTTACAGATATATGTCGTTTCGGTTTTCGTTGGTTGCGCTTGAACTGGCCGACATGGTTTATAACGAAGCGGCGCATTGTTATGAACCCACCGTTAGTGGTCTGGAAGCAAAGACGGCAATAACGATTTCTGACTGGCTGTCGGCAGTGATGGATCCGACTGATTTTACGATGGAGACTTCTTTTGCCGCTCCTGCCCTGCAAAAACCGGGAACGGTGGTGTTGGTTGCGTTGGGAATTGAACTTTCGCCGGCTTATTGTAACTCAAAAGATACTGCTGTAACGGCTCAGGGGACGATGGGGATTGTGGAGTGCTTTGTGGAATGATAATATAAAGATAAGATTCTGATGTTGATTGATAGTTTTGATTTTGTGAATGGTGAAAGAACTGCTCTGCGAAGAGTGGCTCTTTTGCTTTTTATGTCAAAAAGAAAAAGTAACAATTCAGTCTTTGTGGCTAAAATTAAACCGCCCTACCCTTCCACGAAACGGATGAGAATAATCCCCCAACAGTGGTAATCAATACATAAAAAGGTAAGAGAACCTGAACCGGAAGGAAATAGAGCAATAGTTTCTTCCGTTGCATAAAGTTACCAGCGATCACCAAAAGCGGAAAATCAATCAATAATTTGGATACAAAGATCAGGAAGAACGACTGCCACATCCCTGAAACTAAACCATAACCCAAACCCAGCACCAACCCTGCATGCGTTAAGAAAACTGATATGGCAGTAAGGATAATTCCGGCATCTCTATATCCCGGACTCTTTGAGGTCCACCGCATTCTTTGTCTGAAAAATGATTTCAGGTCAGGTTGAACCGAAGTAACAACAATGGCGCGTCTATCTTTTAAAAAAGTGATCGCAGAAGTACCGAAACGTTTAGAGATCTTGTGCATCAAAAAGATATCATCGCCCGAAACAAATCGTTCATTACCCTGGAAACCATTTACCTCTATGAAAGCCTGCTTTTCATAACAGAAGTTGGCACCGTTACACATCACCGGCATGCCGGCCCCAATACTTCCGGCTCCTGAGGCAATCAAACTCATGAATTCCAGTTCTTGCAGATGTGCAAACAACCCCGATCCCTCCATCCTGACAGGTCCTGATATACACCGACTTCGGGTTTGTTCGTAACAATCTGCATAGGCATTGAGCCATTGAGCAGAGACTTTACAATCAGCATCTGTCGTAACAATCAGTTGTCCGGATGCATATTTAATGGCTTGTTTTATTGCGCTTTTCTTTCCCTGGTCTTCAGCACGCAATATTCGCAAAGGGAAACCCGGATGAGCTGATATGAAGTTCGTTATTACCTGAAAGGTGTTATCGGTTGAATGATCGTCGACTACAATCACCTCAAATAATTTGTTGGGATAATCCTGTTGAAGCAATGCATCCAGGCATTTTGTAATTGTGAGTGCTTCATTTCGTGCCGCTATAATCACACTAAATGAAGTTGTTGATTGCGATGGTTCGTTTTGTCGTACCCTGTTCAACGAGACCCAGCCAAAAGTAAACCGCATGATGATCATCACGTAAAGAAATGCCGGTATGCAGGCAAGCAACATCGGTAGTTGATTATTCTCCATCATCAGCAGTAGTATTTTTCTGAATAAAACGCAGATGAAATACAAAAATAGTCCCAATTAAGGCAGGCAATGCAATGTTAATTAACCAGATAGCCGTAGAAGCAGCAAAAACCCGAAGTTCCAGATCGTCTATCCCCATCACGTGGCCCCTCATAAATACCCCGATAAAGAAGACAGAAACGGATCCACGTACACCCAACTCAGACAGCGCAATAGTGGGAATGGAGGTTGTAACCAGATAGATGACCGGAATTACCATTATCGCCTCCCTTAAGGTTATCGGAACACCAAAAGCCTTTAGGAAGAGAAAGAACTGCGTGGAAAAGACAAGATATCTGAATAAGCTCATCAACAAAACACGTAAGAGTTCGGAGGTATGATATGCCGAAAACACCTCAATGTAATGCTGCATATGCTTCCATTGTGGCTTGATAAATTTCTTAGAGAGATCGGTGATAAAGGAGATATTGAAATAGAGCCCCAGAAAAATGATGTTCGCAATAAAACCAAAAACATATAGTGTCCCCATCATCATCTCCATCGCAAAATCACTGGGTGGATAATATATCAGAAGGAAAAAAGCAGCAGAAAGAGAACCCACCACCAACGTTACCAGCAATTGGCTTAACGACCCGATCACTGTTATAAAAATACCTTCGATAGGTTTGGTTTTATTCAGAAAAAATACCCGTCCTAAGAATTCGCCAACACGGTTAGGGGTAAAAATACTCACGCTTAAACCGGTAAATACCGCTTTTACTGAAGTAAAAAGCGAGACTTTTTCAACCCTTGCGATCAGGAATTGCCATTTCCGAGCTTCTATCAATAGATTGGCGATCATTAATACGGCTGCTGAAATAAAAAAAGCAAGAAACAATCGGCTCTCCAACACTCTTTTTATCAGGTCGCTCAGTATGGATATATCCCTACGGTAAAATATTTCGTAATAAATATAGAGGTAAACGATTACAACGATGGCAATACGAATCAGGATATTTCCTGTTTTACGTAACTTTGGCGATAATTTCATAATTGTAACACTTAAACTAAATCGAAACCATTGAGTACAGAACGAATCATATTAGGCATTGACCCCGGAACTACCATCATGGGATACGGTGTAATTCATCAGAAAGGGAACACAATCAGCCTGATATGTCTTGATGTACTGAAGCTCGATAAGATCGAAAACCAACCGTTAAAACTAAAGAAAATATTCGAGACTACACTACGATTAATTGATAGTTATAAACCCGACGAGTTTGCTATCGAGGCTCCTTTCTTTGGTAAGAACGTTCAGAGTATGCTTAAACTGGGTAGGGCACAGGGTGTTTGTATTGCAGCTGCCCTCTATCGCAACATTCCTATTTTTGAATATTCTCCAAGGAAAGTAAAGCAATCCATCACCGGGAAAGGAGCTGCCTCAAAAGAACAGGTGGCTGCCATGCTCGAAAGACTGTTGAAAATCGAAGAAAAGCCGAAATACTTTGATGCTACCGACGGATTAGCCGTGGCTATGTGTCATTATTTTCAGCGTGGTCAGAGCGGCGATGATTCAAGTTTTACAGGTTGGTCTGCCTTCATTTCTAAAAACCCCGATCGGTTAATCAAGAAATAAACATTACGTTGTCTTACATCAGTTTTTGGAATACCTGCCAAAACCGATCAGGCACCTCATCACTACAAGCTGTTTGATAGTCAGCAAATGAACAGGGCACTATATAGTGACGGGCATATTTTTCGCGGATATTTAGTTTGCAATTAATTTCCATCCACCAACGATCGGTACGTTTGCTTTTAAAGAAAACAATCGGTTCTTCGTGTTCCTTAACTGTAACGTGATATTTGAAGAACCCGTCATCATCTTTTGCGGGGAATTCATTCGAACGAAATGCAAAGCCATCCATAAAATACCAGATCATCTGTGCTACCAGATGAGCCGTTTGCCCAAACCTGTCGCATAAAGGATTAACCTCGAAAAATCCAACAGAGGATAATTTATCACTAAAGCCTGCATAACGTGCCATCTGACAAGCCTCCTCTCCATAAAAACCATTTGGTGAGGCATTCATATTACCGGGAGCATCCGACATTCTGACTGCCGAGATGTCGAACAAAACCATGTCGGCGTTTCTGATCAACGGCTCAACCTCTTCAAGTGCCGTTTGGGCCATTCCTAAGCGAACGGTATCAAAGAAGAGTTTTCGCATCAATCCGATAGCCTCCTGATCAACGAAATAGGTTTGATAACCTATATTGGCATAGTTGAATAGAAAATTGGGACGGGTAAGAATGATCTTGCTAAGGTATGAATGGGCGTTGATCGTCTCTTCATGCTCACCCAAATCGAAAGAGTTATCAACCGAAGTGATATTAATGATTTGAGCCATGGCTTCGTAAGCTTTGTACATCGCATACGACAGATCCTGACTCCCACCGATAACGATGGGCACAATCTCTTTTCGAAGTAGCTCTTCCATGGTCGATGATAGCGCAAAATAGGTATCGCTCACCGTATGGCCATTTTTGATGTTACCCAGATCTACAATTTTACATTTCCAGGCACCTGCAAAAAGACGATATAGATATTGGCGGATCTCATCAGGGCCATTAGAACAGCCCTCATTATTTACAGCCCCCCGATCTTCTGTAACACCAATAATCGCAAGCTGGACGCCTTCCAACGAAGGAAAGGAGTCGGCCTCTTTGTAGATGTCAATCAGATCCCCTAAAGACTTTTTATTTTCAGAGGCAGTAAAATCTGTGGTGTTTACCGGATCAAAATATAATGAAATCTCCATTGCCATAATCGTTACTCCTTCTTTCCGCGTTTAAATGGTTTCTTTGCTGGGGTAGCAGGTGCATCCTTTATGATCTGCATACAATCTTCAAAGGTAAGTGTTTGTGGGTCTTTTGCTTTCGGAATTTTATAATTATTCTTTCCGACAGCAATATAGGGTCCCCAACGTCCATTGAGTACTTTCATCTCAACGTTTTCAGGAAACTCCTTAATCAACTTCAACGAATCTTTCAGACGTTTCTCTCCAATCAGTACGATCGCACGGTCGGGAGTGATGGTGACGGGATCATCATCTTTACCCAATGAATAGAATGCCTTGTTATGACTGATATAAGGACCAAAGCGCCCAATAGCCACCTTCATATCAGCATCTTCAAACTGACCTATATTTCTTGGGAACTTAAACAACTCAAGAGCCTCTTCCAAGGTGATATTT
>JAHEYR010000186.1 GCA_023251485.1 Bacteroidales bacterium | reverse complement strand
CCGTTCAGAAAACCAGCCGTGAGAATAATGGACAGAAACAGAATGACTCTTTTCATGTTTGTTCAGAAATCAGGTGTTGGAGATAAAGTACAAAAGTATTCAAAAAAACAGATGCTAGTACGGGTTTTTAATCTGCACTAGCATCTGTTTCTTAGTAAAAACATACCGGTTGTGTGTCTTTACAAATATATTAATAGAACTTTATTTAGAAATTGATCTTGTTCTTTTTAAACCAGTCATCACTTTTGATGACCTCTAAGGCTTTCTGCAGTTCTTTGTCAACGGTATTGATGACTTCGTAGTACGATTCCGGTGTGTAAAGATTACGTGCAACAGAGGCATGGAGCACTGCTTCAATATCGGTCGCTGATGCTTCCAGATCTTTGTCAACCTTTTTTACATTCTTAGTCTCAGCATAGGCTGTGAATTCATTGATTAAAGTATGGTCTTTATCGAAGTCGCGTTTGAATACAGCTAAGTTAGGATACTTTGCGATCAACTTTGCTCTCGACTTATCAACATAATCGAGCGGAAACTGGTTGAGCAGTCCGTTGCGGTATAAGTCGAGGAAGTAGCGTGTGTTCGAAGTGGTGTCGATAGGGATAAAGATGTCGGGCATGATGCCGCCACCACCATATACCGATCGTTTTCCATTGGTTGAATATCTCAGTGAGTCAGGGAAGTGAATGCTGTCGGCATGAATCATCTCACCTTTCTTGTAACGGTCGAGGATGTCTTCTGAATATTTCTCAGCTCCATTTTTGTACGACTTCTGAATTGAACGACCTGACGGAGTATAATAACGTGCGATGGTGAGCCTAATCTGTGAACTATCCGGGAGATCGAATGGACGTTGTACCAATCCCTTTCCAAAAGTACGACGGCCTATTAAAAGACCTCTATCCCAGTCCTGAATAGCACCAGAGAGAATTTCGCTGGCAGAAGCAGAGCCTTCGTTGACCATGACAACAAGTTTTCCTTTTTCGAAGTCGCCTCTTCCGGTTGACGAGAATTCTTGTTTTGGGCTATGTAAGCCTTGTGTATAGACGATGCGTTTTCCTGCACTTAGAAATTCATCACTAAGGTCGATAGCGATGTCCATAAACCCACCAGTGTTGTTTCTTAGGTCAAGAATAAGGCTTTTGGCACCATCTGCTTTCAGTTTGGTGAGGGCTTCGTGAAACTCGTCCATGGTGGTACGCGCAAACTTATTCAGCTTGATATAACCGATCGTAGGCTCGAGCATATAAGCTGCATCGATGCTGGTAATAGGAATTTTATCGCGTACAATCGTGAAGTCGAGTGTGTTTTGTGTACCTTTACGAATAACAGTTATATTGACCTGAGTTCCGCGGGGACCTCTTAGATGCTCGAATACGAACTTCTGGGTAGCGGCTTTACCGGTACAAGATTCGCCGTTGATCTTAATGATTTTGTCGCCTGAATGGACACCTACCTTGTCGGATGGGCCTCCGGGGATAGGAGAGATGACTAAAACAGTGTCTTTAAATATTTGAAACTGAACGCCGATACCATCAAAACTACCTTGTAATGGCTCATTGGCTTCAGCAAGTTCGGACTTAGAAATGTAAACGGAATGAGGATCCAGTTTAGCAAGCATGGCTACGATAGCTTCTTCGGTGAGTTTGTCCAGGTTTACAGAATCAACATATCCAAAGTTTAATAACTGCAAGGTACGGGCATATTTTTCAATGGTAGCTTTAGGATTAACCTCTTGAGAATAAGACGTTCCGGTTTTGAGTAGTAATACTGTTAGTACAGTTAATGATACAATTAATAATCGATTTAATTTTGCCATTGCGATGAGAAAAAATTAGTTTTTTAAGTTTAAGTAACCGGAAAAAATGAATACATCTTATAGTTTTAGACAATCAGAAAACGATAAAGATTAATTTTAGCTGGTTCTTTTAATCCCTTTTATTAATACCTGTTAAAGATTTTCAAAAATAACTATTTTTTTGAGACGACCTTGGATATCAATTTAGAATTATTCCATGTTAACAATTATTATAAACTGTTGTTATGTTAATAATTGATAAATTAAATATATCATCATTAAAGAATGTCTGTTTAATAACTATTCAGGATGAAAGGAAACCACTTTTTACTACTCTTAACCGGATTTGTAATTTTCTTAGGAGCTTGTAAACATGAGACAACTGTTCCGCTTGCAAACCTAACTGCCGACTCTACACGGTATAAAGGAGTGACATGTAGTACCGATACAGTATATTTTTATAATGATATCGGGCCACTTATTATTTCCAGTTGTGCGATGTCAGGATGCCACAGTGGAAATGGAGAAGCACAGGCTTTGACGACATATGCCAATATTATGAAAATCGTTACCCCGGGCAATCCGACAGGAAGTAAGATCTACAGGGTACTTACCGGTTCGGGTGAAAACAGAATGCCACCGGCTCCAAGGACTGCTTTTACCTCTTCTCAGATGGCATTAGTGACCAAATGGATTCAGCAGGGAGCGAAAAATAATGGATGTATTGATAAAGCATGTGATACGACGACAGTGAAGTATAGCACTACTGTTGTGCCTGTCCTGCAATCGAATTGTACGGGTTGCCATAGTGGTAGTAACCCCAGTGGTGGTATCAAACTGGATAACTATAACGATGTTAAGACGGTGGTTACAAATAAGAAGTTGGTGGGTTCTATTATGCAAAGCTCCGGATATTATGCAATGCCACCAAGTGGTAAATTGTCAGATTGTAATATTGGTAAAATAAAGGCCTGGGTATACAGAGGCGCTTTAAATAATTAATTGTATGAAGAGAAATGTTATATTTATGAGCCTTTTAGCAATAGGTTTCTTGCTAAATGCCTGCTATTATGATAAAGAAGAGTTGTTATATGGTAAAGGAACTACGACTTGTGACACGACAGCTGTGACTTATGCTGGGACGATAGCTCCTATGATGTCGGCAAACTGTAATTCATGTCATTCTGGATCAGCTGCCTCGGGTGGCGTCATCACCTCGACTTATACCTCGCTGAAGGTTATAGCTTCGAATGGGTCGCTTGTCCATTCGGTTAACTGGGACAATGGCTTTTCTTCTATGCCGAAGGGTGGTTCTAAATTGCCAACATGCGATTTAGCTAAAATAAAAAAATGGGTTAATCTGGGTGCGCCAAACAATTAAAAACATCATACTATGAACCTGAATAATTTGAATAAAAAGATCTTAATTTTAGCAATCGTTGTTCTGGTTGTTCTTTTTGCTGCTCCTGCAGTTTACTTTAGCGTTTTTAAAGGACATCCTGATTATAAAAAACTAAAAGCGGAATATACGCTTGAATCGAAACAACTTTATGATGCCTTTAAAAAGGATAGTAAGACTTCGTCAACGATGTATAATGGGAAAATGATAGAGCTGAATGGTGCCATCACAAAGGTTGAGGCTTCTGATACATTGGTAACGTTAGTATTTGCTTTCACTCAAGGGATGTTTGGAGATGAGGGCATTCGCTGCAAAGTGTTACCCTCTGATATTGGAAAAGCTAAGTTGATAAAAGCCGGCGCGGTAATCAATATAAAAGGACTCTGTCAGGGATTTAATGATACAGATGTTGTACTTGAAAAGTGTTCCCTCATTCAAAAATAACCTAAACGTCATGTTATGAAGAGATATTTAAAGTTTATATTATTACTGTTACTCGTTAGTTTTGGGGTCAAGGTCTCAGCACAGGATCTTTTAGATGCATTTGGAAAAGACTCTGCTAAAACGAATTATACCTATGCCACGTTTAAAACTACGCGTATTGTTGATGGACATTCTGTTGAAAATGAAGCTCCTGGTGTACTGCTGTTTATGATATCGCATCATTTTGGAGCTATTAACTCAGGTTCATATAACTTCTTCGGAATGGACCAATCTACAATCAGACTGGGATTGGAGTATGGCATCACAGATCGTTTTTGCGTGGGTGTTGGCCGAAGCTCTTATGAAAAGACTTTTGATGGATTCTTGAAATATAAGTTGTTGAAACAGTCGTCGGGTTATCGGACGATGCCTGTCACGGTTACGTTACTTACTTCGATGGCCGTCAACTCATTAAAATGGCAGGATCCAACACGTGAGAATTTCTTCTCTTCACGGCTATCATATAATTATCAGGTGTTGATAGCCAGGAAGTTTAGTAACAATCTCTCGTTACAACTCTCTCCTACGATGATTCATAAGAACCTTGTGGCAGGAGCGAATGATGCGAACGACTTTTATGCCATGGGGTTTGGTGGCCGTTACAAGTTGACGCAACGAATGAGTGTAAATGGTGAATATTATGCTTTATTGAATCAACCGAAATCGGGAACGCTGGATAACAGCCTCTCTTTCGGGATAGATATTGAGACAGGGGGGCACGTTTTTCAATTGTTTCTAACCAATTCTCAACCTATGTTTGAACGTGGGTTTATCACAGAGACCAAAGGTAAATGGAGTAATGGGAATATCTTCTTCGGTTTCAATATCTCACGGGTATTTACCATTAAGAAACCAAAGACGCTAAGATACTAATGTTTTTAGCTAGTACAAATCTATATTAGCGATATAAAATAATATAACTAAACGTGCTGATTTGGATAAACAAGCCAAATCAGTACGTTTAGCGTTTATATTTGCAGCATGAAAATAGATCGTGGTGATAAAGAGGCTATATTATTCTGGCGGAGTCTGCTGATTCCTGCATTGATCTTGGTGTTGATGTGGCTAATACTGGGAGCTGATTTGCTAATGGGATTAGGGTTAGGACAATATGGAATAGTCCCGCTACAACCGATTGGTCTCATTGGTATCATCACATCTCCTTTACTCCATGCCGATATTCATCATCTGGCAGCGAATAGTGTTCCATTCTTCTTGCTTTTTGCCGGATTAATTTATTATTACCGTGATCTGGCCTGGAAAATCTTGATTTACTCGTGGCTGATCACCGGTCTCTGGGTATGGTGCTTTGCACGTGGCGATGCCTCTCATATTGGGGCTTCGGGAGTAATCTATGCATTGGCAGCCTTTCATTTCTTTAGTGGTATCATCAGAAATAATAAACGGATTTCGGCTTTCAGCCTGTTAGTGGTCTTCCTGTATGGCAGTCTGATCTGGGGTGTTTTTCCTGAGCTGTTTATGAAAGAGAATATATCTTGGGAATCTCATCTCATGGGAGGACTGGCTGGCACTTTTCTGGCTTTCTATTTTCGTAAGGAAGGACCCGGTGCAGATCGATATGCTCTTGATGAAGAGGATGATGATCCTGAAGAAGATGGAGAGACTCCATATTACATGCAAGATGTAGAAGAAGAGAACCCCCCGTCGGATGAAACTAAAACTGAAAATAGATAAACGGTTGTACGTTCGCCGATTTAGTCTGAATAATTAGCCAGATCACCATTACCAATAGTAAAGCCTGTGCGATAGCTGGTGCTTTAGCAACGGAGAGTTGGAGTTTCTGCGTTATAATCAGTGGTGTAAAGTGCATGATATACCCCAATGTAAACAAAAAGAAAACTGGTTTATAGGCCGTAACTACATCCCACGCAATAGAAGCGTTGAATTTGGTTACCACCTGATGGATGACCTGAACGGCAGTGTTGAAAGAGTCTGCTCTGAAAAAGATCCAGCAGAGCGTGACGAAATGGAAGGTAATGAGGATGCCACCCCAACGCCAGAGTTTACTTGTTTGTTTACTGGTAAAGGGCGAGATCATCTTCTCAATGGCCAACATGCTTCCATGCATTCCCCCCCACATGATAAATTTCAGGGAGGCACCATGCCATAGGCCTCCCAGTAGTATGGTGATAAAGAGATTGATATATTGCCGGACTTTCCCTTTTCGGTTTCCACCCAGGGGTATGTAAAGATAGTCGCGTAACCATGAAGATAATGAGATATGCCATCTGCGCCAGAACTCTGTGAGGCTGGCTGAACGATAGGGTAGGTTGAAGTTGTCGGGTAACTTAAATCCCATCAGCAATGCAATTCCGATAGCCACATCACTGTATCCTGAGAAGTCGCAGTAGATTTGTAGCGTATAACCATAAGCTCCCATCAGGTTTTCGAAACCACTGTAAAGTGTCGGGTTATAAAAAATGCGGTCGACGTAGTTGAGGCTGATATAGTCGGATATAATGGCTTTTTTGAAGAGCCCTGCCGCAATTAAAAAGATGGCTCTGCTGATGTCTTCGCGTGAGAGGGTGACTGGCTGCCTGATTTGGGGTATCAAAACT
>JAHEYR010000185.1 GCA_023251485.1 Bacteroidales bacterium | reverse complement strand
AGGAAAATAAACAGCTCTTCAACGAAGAAACTAAAATATATTCTGATGGCAATCAGGCGATATATATCCATACCGGACTACCGGCCGAGTTAATTCCGCACAGGGAGAATCCGATTGAAAATAAATTCTTCAAAGAAGAACAAGAAGAAGACTATTATCTGGTGTGGTTTTATGAGGATACGAATCCAGAATATCTTAACTTCCCAAAGTTATTGAAAGACCATACATATAAACTAATCGGACTGTATCCGGAGGGTTGTATCTTTTATCACCCGGCAAATACGAAATAAAAGACTATAAAATTTATTCGAATGCACACACAAGTTAAACCGCATATCCTTTCCACCACCAACTGGAAAGCGATTAATACCACCAATTATCAGGTGGCTATTTTGCCGTGGGGAGCAACAGAAGCACACAATTATCATCTTCCTTATGGAACTGATGTTATCCTGGCTGAAAAGATGAGTGCAGAAGCAGCAAGAATAGCGAATGCGAAAGGTGCTAAAACCATTGTGCTGCCAACCATTCCTTTTGGTGTAAACACTGGCCAGCCGGATGTTTTATTGGATATGAACCTCAATCCCAGTACACAGCTTGCCATCTTACGTGATCTGATCACCGTATTAAACCGACAGGGCATCCACAAGCTGGTTATCTTGAATACCCATGGAGGCAACGACTTTAAGCAGATGATCAGAGAATTGAATCTACTATTCCCAGAGATGTTCATTTGTCAATGTAATACCTTTAAAATTAATGGCATTGATGATTTTGTTGAACTATCAGGAGAACATGCCGGAGAATTAGAAACCAGTGTAATGCTTTATTTAACGCCTGAATTGGTAAGACCCTTATCAGAAGCAGGAGAAGGCAAGGCAAAAGTTTTCAGCATTAATGCGCTTCGTGAAGGATGGGCTTGGGCTGAGCGAAAATGGACCCAGGTGACACAGGATACCGGAATAGGAAATCCAGAACGATCGACAAAAGAAAAAGGAGAACAAATTTTCAGACTTTCTACTGAGAAAATCGCTGCTTTTCTAATTGATCTTGAAAATACTGCTAAAAAAGATCTATATATTTAAATTTCTTTCAAACTTATTACTCAAATCTATTCTTTTTTTGAAATCCTTAACCGTCTTTTAGAAAAAAAACTAACTTTGATAGCTGTATCCGGAAATCATTAAATCATAAAGGAATGCCTGTATTCACAGATTTGATTTATATTATACAGTTATAAGATGAAAAAAAACTTATCAGAAAAGTTTCGGTCTCTAAGCATTCAACTACCTATCGTTTTATTGATTTTCTCTACTGTTGTCGGCTATCTTCTTTACTCAATTGATATAAACAGAAAACTATCCTCTTTTCCAAAACAGTTTAGCTCAAACAAACTTGCCGAAAGTGTTTTAATCAGATCATCGGTATACGAGTGGATCAAACGAGGAGATAATAAAATGGCCCAATCCATTCTTGGCGACCAGCATACCAACAAAGACCTCTTTGGAGTCATCATTATTGACTCATCAAAAAAAACACTGGTTTCCACCCAACAATCATGGCTACAGCTTCCGATCACACCAAACAACTTTAGTCTTTCAAGTTCAGAGTATGCCCTTCTATTGAAGAACCTGAACAACCCATTAATAGAAAATAAGAACATCTGTTTCTTCACGCAAGACAATGATAAATTGTTGATTTTCCTTCCAGTGACACTCGCCAATAAGGAAAAAGGGACAATGATTTCATGTTATAATTTTCATAGAGCGGAACAAGGAATGATTGCAAAATACCGTAATACGGGGTTCTTATATTTCTTAGTCTTATTGTTTAGTTCTATTGGCTTAAGTATTATTCTGTATTACATCATCATAGCCCGGTTGAATAAATTGATTCATGTCATGGATGCCTTTTCAAAGGGGAATTACGATGTTCGTATTCTCCCCAAAGGCATGGGTGAGTTATCCCTTCTCTATGAACAATTTAACAGACTGGCCACTTCACTAAAGACCGAAATTGCCGAGCGTATTCAGATTGAAAAATCTTTGTTGGAAAGAGAATTAGAGCTAAATAAGTCGAATAAAGAGTATCATAGTATCAATGAAGAGCTCTCTGAGAAAAACGAAAAGATCGTAGCAATGTATGAGGATCTGATTACCGCAAAAGACAAGGCAGAAGAGTCGGATCGATTAAAATCAGCCTTCCTTGCGAATGTTTCGCACGAAATCAGAACCCCGATGAATGCAATTATTGGCTTTGCCGACCTACTCGATGATGAGAGCTTTGACAACGAATCAAAAAAACAGTTTACCCATACGATCAAAACCCGTTCAGCAGATCTTTTGAATATCATCACGATATTCTGGATCTCTCCCGATTAGAATCAGGATCGTTAAAAGTTGAAACTCTTACCGGATCGGTTTCTGCCGTCTTAAACGAACTGATCACCTACTATAACACGAAGAATAAAAACATCACTAAGAAACCAATCATCTTTAACCTCCGAAATAGCTTGCCTCTTGAGCAAGATGAAATCATCACCGACTTTAACCGACTAAAGCAGGTGATCATGAATCTGGTTGATAATGCATTTAAGTTTACCTCAGAAGGACTTATTGAGATTGGATGCAAACCCATGGATGCGGATACACTGCTATTCTATGTAAAGGATACGGGTATTGGCATACCCCAAAAGAAACTTGAAGTCGTATTCGAACGATTCCGGCAAGCTACTGATGCATATCTAAGTAGTAAATTCGGAGGAACCGGACTAGGACTCTCAATCTCAAAAGGGTTGATTGAACTCATGGACGGCGAAATATGGGTAGAATCAGAAGAAGGAAAAGGAACTGTCTTCTTCTTCACTATTCCGCTGAAAATAAGAAATCAATCCAATAAATTTCTCAATAAAAAAGTCAGTCAATTATAGCATAATCTGTAACATCGTCAACCCCCTTCATAAAATGAAAAATCTCCTATCCATCTTTTTCCTATCTACACTATTACCGGTTACAGCAATTAATGCCACTAATTATCGAATACCGGCAAATTCTTCATTGGCCAACACTGTTATAGCTTCAGATTCTACGCCAAAGAAACCGGCAAAAGCGATCCCCCAACAGCTGGATAAGAAACGATCAACTAATAAATTATCCGACAACTTACAAGACGTCGATCCCAGAATAGGCAATGTCGGTTGGATGTTGGTTCCCACACGTCCAACAGTCCAGCAACCCAATCAACTGATCAGGATGTATCCCGAACGCAAAGACGACCTGGATGATCAGATCAGCGAATTTCCTCTCACTGTAGCCGCACACAGAAATGGAAACCTATTTGGCATTATGGCTGCTACAGGCACCATCCCATCAACCGGAAAACCGATCTCAGCCTGGGATCACGAACTTGAGATAACCACCCCCTATTTCTATTCAACCTGGTTAGAAGATTATGATGTGACTGCTCAATTTGTCCCCGGTAAAAAAGCAGGATTCTTCCGGTTTATCTTCCCTCAAGGGAAAGAGAAACAAATTTTCATCAGCAATCAGGGAAAGAACAGCTGGAAATCAACATCAGGAATGGTCTTTAAAAATGAAGAGACTTTTAATGGAATGAAAGCATGGGTAGTCGGTCAATTTAAGAGCACCAACAAAACCAAACAGAATAATCAACCCACCCAAACGATTAAAGATAACGGACTATGGTTATCATGGAATACCCCAGAAACAGATACCATCGAGTTTAAATATGCCATTTCGTATATCAGTAGCGAACAGGCCGAACGAAGCCTCAACAGCGAAATCCCCAACTGGGATTTTAAACTGTTGACACAACAAGCAAAGTCCTCATGGGCTAAGGAGCTGAGCAAGATTCAGGTCGAAGGTGGCACACAGGCACAACGACGTTCCTTCTACACTGCACTTTACCGTTGCTACGAACGAATGGTCAACATCTCCGAAGAGGGTAAATATTATAGCGGTTACGACAATCGTGTTCATACCGATAAACAGGATTTCTATACCGATGATTGGTCGTGGGATACCTATCTGGCACACCACCCCCTACGTTGCATCCTTAATCCTGATCGCGAAGGAGATATATTGTCCTCTTATGTAAAGATGTACGAACAGTCGGGATGGATTCCCACATTTCCACAAGTATATGGCGACTCCCCTTGCATGAATGGATTTCACTCATCCATCAGTCTGTTAGATGGCTGGCGAAAAGGAATCCGCAATTTTGATTCGGCAAAGGCTTACGAAGGGATGCTCAAAAACACACTCCAGGCCACTATGGTTCCCTGGAAGAATGGTCCTGCCTGCTCTCTCGACTCATTTTATTATCAAAAAGGATACTTCCCTGCATTACATCCCGATGAAAAAGAGACCGAACCTGTGGTAACACCTTGGGAAAAACGGCAGTCGGTAGCAGTCTCATTGGGAGCAGCTTATGACAGCTGGGCAGTAGGACAAATGGCAAAAGACTTAGGCAAAACGAATGATACGGCCCGATTGAATAAGATGGCTCAAAACTACAAACTCCTCTACTGGCCCGAAAAAGGATTCTTCATGCCGAAAGACAAAGACGGAAACTGGATCGATATCAACCCGGCCTGGGATGGTGGAATGGGTGGAAGAGATTATTATGATGAGAATAACGGCTGGACCTATCTCTGGCAGGTTCAACATGATATCAAGGGACTGGTTGGCTTAATAGGCGGTAAGGAGAAATTCGAAAACCGGCTCGATCAGTTATTCAGAGAACCCATCGGAATGAGTAAATATCAATTCTGGGCAAAGTTCCCCGATGCATCAGGCCTAATCGGTCAGTTCTCGATGGGGAATGAACCCAGTTTCTCCATTCCTTACCTCTACAACTTTACCAACTCACCGTGGAAGACCCAAAAGAAGATCAGATTGATACTCGACACATGGTACAAAGACAATATCTTTGGCATACCCGGTGATGAAGATGGTGGCGGAATGTCGGCCTTTGTCGTCTTTTCCTCAATGGGATTTTATCCAATCACGCCAGGCTCGCCCTATTATACCATCGGATCTCCTCTCTTCTCTAAAGTCTCTATCCACCTCGAAAACGGAAAAGTATTTACACTGATTGCGAAGAACTGTTCCGTAAAGAACAAGTATATTCAGGCTGCCAAGTTGAATGGGAAACCACTTCAATCTACTCTGTTTTCACATACCGACCTGATGAATGGTGGACTGCTTGAACTTGAGATGGGTGCATTACCAAACAGAACCTGGGGAACGGAAAGATAACACAGAAGCGTGTGTCTATTTCTTATTTGCTATCAGATATTGTGTTCACCATTAACCATTTTTTACCCGAATAATGCCATTCGGTTAAATACTCTCCTGTGAATACACCACCTCCTGCATTCAAGCTAATGACCCAACGTCCCTTTTCAACCGCAATGGTATCACTAACATTTATAGAAATAATGCTCAGCTCTTTAAACTTGTACCGTTCTGATTCCGACTTGAGAAAATCCTGCATAAATTTTTTCCCGCATCCCTTTGCAACCACGCAGGCATCGTCTCTAAACTGAGTTAGTACCGAATCGATCTGGCCATTATTAAACCAAAGGATATAATTTTTATTCGACGCGTGTATTGTTTTTATGACATCGGTCGGTTTTTGTGCTTTGCTTTCAGTACAGATAGAAATCAATACCAAACTAAGAACCAAAATCGTTGCTGACAAAATAGATACTTTTTTCATGGTGTTTGTTTTTAAGTTAAATAAGTCAATTACAGAATTATAAAATTGTCCGATCCAATCTGAGATAACAGCTATCGATTTACTGAACCAGCTAGCTGTGCTTTCTGATGTATCATGAATCTGATAATCCAGAGCGGCAAAAATGATTTTTAAAGTGTAGCTCCTTGGAGTGACCTCTCCCGATTCAATCCGTTGAAGTGTTCTGACACTTAAATTGCATTTTTCCACTAGCTCCTCTTGCGTAAAGCCTTTGGCTTTTCTGAGTTCAGCTATTTTTCTCCCTAGATCAGGTTGATTCATAATTCATTGAGATTTCGAACAAAATTACATATCCACTGAAAAACAAAACACGTATTTAGGATGTCGTTATCCCGACTTTTGGGCGACATTAACCTGACAAAAGCCTGATTATTTGATATAATTTCACACATACATGCTCTCTTTGTATAAATTACAGAAACCATGTGACAGATAGAATCATTTAACCTATCAAACTTAGTGATAATAATCTATTTGATGAAAAATTTATAGGTTTATTTGCC
>JAHEYR010000034.1 GCA_023251485.1 Bacteroidales bacterium | reverse complement strand
TGCCACTGTCGATGCGATAGCTCCACTTTTAAAGCCAAACCCATTAATGAAGGCCACAGCAGGTTTTGAAGGGGCATAACGATTCATAACAACAATCTTCAATATATCGCGGGAAGGATCACTATAAAGCGCACTACCACAAACGGGGGCTTCAGCAATCATTACATCGGTAATTAACTGTCCGTCGTAGGCTTTAATGACCCTGATTGTGTCGCTGCTAGCAGGAACGGCAATATCCAGCTCTACAATCTTTTTAGCTTCAAATAGATTGAGTGCCTCTTCTCTAACCGATTTAATATTGGTAATACCATTAGCAGCTACCTTTACTCCATTTATATACGTTTCAAGAACATCAAAACTAATCAAATCATGAACGACCGCAAAGTCAGCATAATCGCCCACTTGAAGAAGTCCAACAGGTAGCTTATAATGTTTTACAGGATTTAAGGAACAACATTTTAATACCGTCAATGGATCGTACCCCAAAGCAACAGCTCTCTTTGCCAATAGATTAATATGCCCTTTGATTAAGTCATCAGGATGTTTATCATCCGAGCAGAACATCACCGAATCTGCATGATTTTCAAGCAATCCTACCAGATCATCAAAGTTACGGGCAGCACTACCCTCTCTTATCAGAATCTGCATTCCATATTCGATCTTATCTATGGCCTCTTCAATTGTAAAACATTCATGATCGGTAGTGATACCTGCCATTGCATAGTTTTTTGCATCATCACCCTTTACCCCCGGGGCATGACCATCCGTTGGCTTTTTGTGTTTGACTGCAGATGCAAGCTTTGCATGAACATCTTTATCACCATACAAGACCCCTGGAAAATTCATCATCTCAGAGAGATAATAGATTTCATCCATCGCGAGCAACTCTTCAACCTGTTCAACAGACACAACAGCCCCCGAAGTCTCAAAAGGTGTAGCAGGGACACAAGAAGGAGCGCCAAAGAAAAACTTGAATGGAACTTTCTGACCATTAGAGATCATAAACTTAACGCCATCAACGCCCAAGACATTTGCTATCTCGTGAGGGTCTGAAACAGTTGCTACAGTACCATGCACGGAAGCCAATCGAGCGAACTCAGAAGGCATAAGCATTGAACTCTCTATATGTACATGCGAATCAATAAAACCGGGTATAATAAACTGCTGATCCACCTGATCGGTTTCTGAGATGGCAATGATCTTATTGTTGCTGACGGTAATTACGCCTTTATATAGTCGATGATTGACCACATCAACAATAGTTCCCGAGACAGAAAAAGAGTTTGTATAGTTCATTTTGGAAAAGATAATTTGGAGTTCAAAAGTAAATAATAAACCTTATTTAGTGTTCATAATCTTTTCGTTAGAACAAAAAATAAATTAGCTCCTAGCAAATTGAGTAAAAAAACATCCTTAGTTAGACCGATAGATAGTTACAGGTTCTATTCCATGTTTGGCCAAAGAAATTGAAGCTTGATCAAAATCGCTGGTAAATCCTAATAAGAATCCGCCCCCACCTGAACCACACAACTTCAGAAAATAGTATCCTGTTTCAAGTCCTTCTTTCCATATCGGCATAAAAGGAGCCGGAATCATAGGTGTAAGATGCTTTAATAAGAAATAAGATAGCTTTTTAAGACTCTTCATAAATCCTGTTGTGTTTCCCGATATCAGATCGGAGATACATAGGTTATTAGCAGGAATCAGCTCTTCCAGTATGAGCTTTAAAAAATCGTTGTCTTTACTTTTCTCAATAAACTGTTGTACCAGAGGACCTGTTTTGCCTTGTACTCCGGTATCGATCAAAAAGATAGCACTATTCTTATCCGACTTACTCCGGGGAATCCCGGTAATACTTATATTCCGCTTATTATGAATCAATAAGGGATGCTTTATATAACAATTTAAAGGATCAATACCTGAGCTGGTTCCATGAAAATATGACTCCAACACTGAGAAAATATATTTGAGCTCATTAATTTCGGGAGCAGTCAGACTCCTGCCGGGTTGGATTTTATCTTCTGCATATTTATCATATACAGCAGCAACCAAGGCGCCTGAACTTCCAATTCCATATCCTTGGGGGATAGTAGATTCGAAGTAGAGAGAATGTGATATATCTTTCTCAAAAGCAATTAGATTAATTTTGCATGGTAATCCGTTTTTTGCTTCTAATTGACGAAGCCAAGCGACATAATCTGCTAAGAGTTTATTTGAAGATATGGCAAAGTTGTAATCAGTATATTTATCGTCATTTATAAAACTTAGTTCGCCTCTGAAATGAGTATAGGGAATAGACAGTCCCATCGAATCAAAAAGAATTGAATACTCGCCAAAAAGCAAAACCTTGGCATAGAAAATACGAGATTTTTTATTCATTATCATTAGTTTCGTTCAATAACACAGGGCCTAGACCAACTTTATCATCAAGCCACTTACCCTTTTCGCAATATTTCAGTAAATCGCTTTGAATAAACCGGACAACCTGTTCCTTATAGGTTTCAGGATACAAAAGATGAACATTGGGCCCTGCATCGAGTGTAAAGCATACGGGGATTTTCGATTCAGCTCTAAAAGAGCGAACTTTTGTGATAATCTCAATCGTAGAGGGCATTAGTAACATAAATCCCGGATTTGAAGTCATCATCATCCCGTGTAATGTCAACGCTTCATGCTCAACCAAATCACAAAAGCCCATCATATTCTCATCTTTCAATAATTTCAGTAAATCAACACAATGACGGCGACCTTGTTCAAAACGAACGGTAGCATAAGGGTTATCATTCATCAATGCATGTCCTGTGGTGCTCGATATCGCCTTTTCTGCTGAGTTGACAATCAATATGGCATCACACAACGTAGGAACAATAGGATACCCATTAAGGTCTACGCCACAGAAGTCAGATGACCTGTGCACTTCATGAAGTTTTCCCCATAGCACTAACCCGCCATAGATAGAACGGGTTGCACTACCCGAACCTAAACGCGCAATAAAAGCAGCCTTCCTATAAAAAGCTTCCTCATACATTTTCTGTCCTGTCAGTTGCTCTTCAATAGAACAGATACACAATGAAAGAGCTCCCAATGCCGACGCGGAAGAAGCAATACCGGCAGAATGTGGAAAAGAGTTGGTGCTACTTATCTCCAGATTCAGATGTGAAAGAAAAGGGAAATATTGACTCAGCTTATCAATAAACCGCTCTATTCGTTTTCCAAAGGAGTCATTTACCTCACCTTCAAACAAGAAGACAATATTACCCTGTTCTGTCCATTCATATGAGACCTGCGTTTCGGTGTAAGCATTGTTAAGCGTTAAACTGATAGATGGATTACAAGGTAATTGGCCCGGATACTTCCCCCAATATTTCACAAGTGCTATATTTGAGGGGCACCGCCAGCCTACTGATCCTTGTTTTGCCACTGGTTTAAATGCCGCATGGCGTGTTGGAAAAAATTCTTCTATTAAATTCATTTAGAGGTAGATTCTTCAGATGAGGTCAAAATAATATCGTTGAAAGAAAAAATAATGTTAAACCCTTTTCTACTAAAATAATTACGGACTATTTCGCCAGAGTCTTTGGATGTAGCCATAATAAAATCGCCGCCCCAAGCGCCTAACGATTTAATATGTCCATTGAAATCAGGAAATAGCCGTTCCTTTACAGGAAGTAAATTCATGGTTTCAGCAATTAATTTTTCATGATCGTCCATGTATGTACTAAACTGATGTAAACTATTAGCATGTAAAAACTTATAGGATAGTTTTGAAAACGTATCGTTCATCCCTTCCAATAGCACAATACGTTCTTTTAACTCTTCCAGATTCTGATTCGTGTCTTGCTTTAAACCCAGATAGACAAAATGAATATTCTTATGATAAGTAGGCAAAAATGTAACAACTTCTGACTTGGGTTGATCTTTGTTGATTTGGTACAATAATGGCGTTCCATGAATAGAACAAGCCAAATCATATCCTGAACCCAGCGATACCTTACGAAACAACTTAAAAGAATCTACTTTTGCCCAGGCTGCAATGGTAGCTATTAATGAAGAACTACTCCCCAGCCCCCAAAGATGATAGAATTCAAGATACGAGTCAACCCTGATTCCTTCATCAGTTGACAGAAACAGTGGATTAAGATCTTTCGCTGCTAATAGTAACCGTCTTAATCTTTCAGATCTGACATTGTCGGATGTAATTTTAACCACCAATGAAGGCAGAAGCATGACACACGAAAACCAACGCCCATTAATATCAGAGGCCGTCCAGAATAGTTCACCCTGATCATATTCTCTTTCAACAATAATCCATTGCCCTTGTCGCGTCGGTAGCGCAAAAGCCAGTGCACCATTTAACACAGCATATTCTCCGGAGATCAGAAGTTTACCATGCGCATAATACTTTTCTTTAGCCAGCTTCATCTCTTAATGCATTATTATTATACCATATAAATGATCAAACAGATTTTTTGTTTAAAGCAGACCATCTTTTGTTTCACGATTTCTGAAGATACTCTTGAACCGCCTTATAAGAAACTGTTTTATCTTTAAACCAAACCTCCGCACGTTTTTTTTCTTCATCTGTAGCACCCATAAAATTAAGCATATTTTGAAGATGCATCTTCATGTGGCCCGATTGAATTCCTTTGGTGATAAGCGATCGTATGGCTCCAAAATTATTTGCAAGCCCTGCAACAGCAGCAATCTCCATCAGCTTCTCTGCCGAGGGTTCTCCCAGAAGTTCTAATGAAAACCGGGCCAATGGATGCAGGCTGGTAAGGCCACCTACCGTGCCAATCGATAAGGGGACCTCAAGTGCATAACAAAACTTCCCCTTTGAGATATCTACAGTAGTCAGTCCAGAATAACGGCCATTGTGTGCAGCCCAGGTATGACCGCACGCCTCAATAGCTCTAAAGTCGTTGCCTGTAGCAATAACAACAGCATCAATACCATTATAGATTCCTTTATTATGCGTAGCTGCTCTGTATGGATCTATCTGAGCTATCTTAACCGCTAATTCGAATTTCTTAGCAAATTCAAGACCATTCATTCCTTCTCCAAGTCCATCCAGCTCTTCTATCAAACATTCCACCCAAACCTTCACACGACACTCCGGTGTATAGTTTGATAAAATTGACATGATGATTTGTAATGAATCCTTTCCATGACTCAATGCCTTGCCAATTCCATCCAAGGTCGCTGCGAATGACTCAAGGCATGAATTAATGAAATTGGCTCCCATCGAATCGCACGTATCAAAAGAGACCTTCAGTTGATAATAATGTGCTATTTCATGCGTCATATCAACCAACTCAATATTCATAATACCTCCGCCCCTTTTCTCCATATTAGCAGTTAGGGGCTTTGCTTCGAGAATAAGCCGGTCTTTTATCTCGTCAAAGGCATTAAAAAGGACTTCCGGATCGTCATTCCAAAGGAAATGAACATGACCCATTTTAGTTATTCCCAGGACCTCGGCATGAAAGCCACCCCGGGAAGCCCAGAACTTTGCGCTATTTGATGCGGCAGCAACAACGGAGCTCTCTTCAATAACCATAGGCAGATGAAAGATCTCCTCATTTATCAGAATGTTTGGAACGATGCCGTAAGGAAGGAAGTAATTTGAGATGGTATTTTCGCTAAATTCTTCAAACCGCTTTTGTAAAGATGTATCCGAATGCAAAAAGCAGTCAAGTTGAGCTGCAGCACCCTTATGATTATCAAAGAGTGAAGCTATGAAGTCGCGCTTCTGTTCGCGAGTAAGCTTAGAAAAGCCTATAACCATACTTTTATTCGCCATAACATAAGCTTAAAGTAAAACCTAATTTTACAAATTACTCATAACATTCTAATTACAAGAATTAAGCTTTCCATCTCTCATAGAAGTCACCAAAGTAAGTTAATATTCTTCACTATTAACAATAAAAATACACATTTTGATTAACCGGATTCAACAAAAATAAACGAAATATAATACATAAAAAAAACCGTTCTTCTCAGAACGGTTTTTTTTAAAAATATATGCGGAAGATTAATACATTCCACCCATACCACCCATACCTGGGTTAGGCATTGGAGCTGGATTTTCTTCTTTAATATCAGAGATAACACATTCAGTGGTTAATAACATACCTGCAATAGAAGCAGCGTTTTCAAGAGCTACACGAGCAACTTTAGTTGGATCGATAACACCTGCTTCGTAAAGGTTTTCATAAATTTCAGTGCGGGCATTGAAACCATAATCACCTGTTCCTTCTTTAACCTTCTGAACAATTACTGAACCTTCAAGACCACAGTTTTCAACGATCTGACGAAGTGGTTCTTCAAGTGCACGTTTGATGATTGCGATACCTGTAGTTTCATCTTCATTGTCGCCTGTTAATTCTGCAATACTATCAAGTGCACGAATGAATGCAACACCACCACCAGGAATGACGCCTTCTTCAATAGCAGCACGGGTAGCATGTAAAGCATCATCAAAACGATCTTTCTTCTCTTTCATCTCAACTTCGCTTGCAGCACCTACCTGAATAACGGCAACACCACCAGCTAATTTAGCAAGACGTTCCTGAAGTTTTTCGCGATCATAATCAGATGTAGTAGATTCGATTTGCGATTTCATTTGATTGATACGAGCTTCGATCAATTCTTTAGATCCCTTACCACTAACAATTGTAGTATTGTCTTTGTCAACAGAAACTTTTTCTGCACGACCAAGGTAGCTAATATCAGCATCTTCCAGTTTATAACCTGTTTCTTCACTGATCACAGTACCACCGGTTAAAACAGCGATATCTTCGAGCATAGCCTTACGACGATCACCGAATCCAGGAGCTTTAACAGCAACAATCTTCAATGAACCACGAAGTTTGTTAACTACTAATGTAGCTAGTGCTTCTCCATCAACATCTTCAGATACGATCACTAAAGCTTTACCTGTTTGAATAACTTTTTCCAGAATAGGAAGAAGATCTTTCATTCCTGAAATCTTCTTATCGTAGATCAGAATATATGGATCGTCATAAACAACTTCCATTTTTTCTGTGTCAGTTACAAAATATGGAGAGATATATCCACGATCGAACTGCATACCTTCAACAACCTTAACAATTGTTTCAGTACCCTTAGCTTCTTCGATGGTGATTACACCTTCTTTTTTAACTTTAGCCATTGCTTCAGCAATCGTCTTTCCGATAACATTATCGTTGTTAGCAGAGATCGAAGCAATTTGCTCAATTTTCTCATTGCTATCACCAACTTTGCGAGACATTGTCTTCAGAGAAGAAACGACAGTAGCAACAGCCTTGTCAATACCACGTTTCAAATCCATTGGATTTGCACCGGCAATAACATTTTTCAAACCTGCTGTAACGATAGCCTGAGCTAATACAGTAGCAGTAGTGGTACCATCACCGGCAACATCAGAGGTTTTAGAAGCAACTTCTTTAACCATTTGAGCGCCCATGTTCTCAACAGCATCTTGCAATTCTATTTCTTTTGCAACTGTAACACCGTCTTTAGTAACGTGAGGAGCACCAAATTTCTTATCAATAATAACATTACGTCCTTTAGGACCAAGTGTAACTTTTACGGCATCTGCCAAAGCATCAACACCTTTCTTCAGCGCTTCGCGAGCTGCAAGGTCGAAAATAATATTTTTAGCCATTTTGCTATTTCTTTTTACTGTTAAACCTAATTAATTATCAATTAAATAATTGCCAAAATGTCTGATTCACGCATGATAAGATAATCATTACCTTCTACGTTAATCTCAGTTCCGGAATATTTTCCATAAAGCACGGTGTCACCCACTTGAACAGTGATAGGCTCATCTTTCTTGCCGTTACCAACGGCTACTACGATTCCTCTTTGAGGTTTTTCTTTTGCTGTGTCAGGAATAATAATTCCACCCGCAGTTTTTAGTTCGGCGGCAGCTGGTTCTACCAGTACTCTGTCTGCTAATGGTTTGATGTTAACTTTTGCCATTTTGCTATTAATATTTGAATTAGACATTAAAAATTCAGTTTTCTGTTGTTGTCCCCACTCCTTCATATTTTGTGCCAAACTAGATATATTGGTAAAACCTGCCATTTTTGGCATAGCTCACCAGACTATTCAAAAAACAAGGCCCTACACCGGGAGGTATAAAAACAAAAAGTGTCAGAATGCAAATGACATTCTGACACTTTTTATAATAAAAATCTTATCTCTGCTTAGTTGTTATGCATTGGCTGCATAGGAGCTTGTTGTGTTTGTTGTGTTTGTTGTCTGTTAACACCTGTATAACGTGGAATCACGAATACAGAAAATAAACTCAACACCAATAATGCAATTGCAAGAGTCCAGGTAGCTTTTTCTAAAAAATCAGCTGTCTTCCTCACGCTCATGATTTGACTTGAACCGGCAAAGTTAGAGGCTAAACCGCCGCCCTTAGAATTCTGAACTAACACAACCAGCGCTAGCAGAACACATACTACAAGAATGAGGATGGATACTAAAACGTACATTTTTTAAATCTTTTAAATTAAATATTATGCTCTTTTTTAATTTCTTCAATCAGGGCTGCAAAGTAACTACTTTTTTCCGGGAAATTCAAACTTAATTTGTTATAAATTTTTATGGCTTTATTTGCATCTCCCTGCTGGCAGCAAATTCGAGCATAGGTCTCGGTATAAAAGTCTTCATTCTCCGACGAGGCACGCGACGCAAGATTTATTGGATTATAAAACTCCTTCTTCGGTCGTGATATTCGAGGTGCATTTTTCAAAAACTTATCAATCAATTCAGCATTAGAAGGAGCATCCTTATTCTCCGAATTATCAATATCTTCCGCATTTTCTTTCTTAGGCACGGGCGTCAAACCTTTTCCTACTTCAGGTTTCTGACCCCTCTTTGCATGCTCTGTTTCATTTCTTTCAGTTCCCTTAAGATGCAGTGGCGATAATTGAGGCTCACCCTCAAAATAATCTGCAATTTTCAGATCCCCTCTGGAAGTTATCTTCTCCGATTTAACCGGTTCATCCGCTCTAACATCTAAAGTCGCAACAGACGCACTATCATGAACTTCATCCGAATCATTGTCATTATAGAGAATCGAGCTTTCATTTTCACCCGTTACCTGATGAAGATCTATACTCGCAGGAGTCGATTTAGCGGAATGATGCGTTATGGGTCGCAGCTTTTCCTCATCGGGTTCTTTATCTTTTTTCGCTTCGCCCCTCCATTGACTAAACCGTCTATTGATCATCTCAATGATTGACTTCTTTTTCTCCTCGCGCTGATGAGTGGTTTTCTTTATTTCAGGCTCCTTTTCTTCATTATCTTGTGTAGGGGAAGCCGCTTTCTCGTTAAGTTGTAAATCCGACACGGGAAGTTCTTTTCCACGTGATCGTAATCGGGGTTTTGGATTGGTTACGGGTGCTTTTTCTTCAACTACTGGCGCTTCTGCTATGGACGAGTCTTCTGCAGCCAATGGTGGATGTTCGGTCGTGACTTCAGATAAATCGGACGAAATAACAGTACGCTCTTCATCTTTTACCGGTCCCTCTTCATCATTGATTGATGCAGTTGACTTGTTCTCCTGTTTAGCTTCGTCAGGAAAAAGATCTGCATGTGAGAATTCACGGGTTGTTTCATCATCTAAAAGTGAAGAGATATATTCAGAAGTGATATAACGTCGTTTCGTATTATTCTTCTTAGCCCTGACCACATAAACTGGTTTTGGCGTTTTTCCTTCTTTTTTCTCTTCTACTATTATATTATTATCCTGATCAGGTGATTTCAATTGCGCAGCTGTTTCTACGGGAACTTCAGCATCAGCAACTATCACTATCTCCTCTGGCATATCCAGATCCAGATCAGACCCCGCATCGTTATTTTGAACAGATCCTACTTTTTGGTTTCTTTCCTGGACAATCCGTTCAACTTCGCGAGCCACATCAGAAGGGATCCCTTCTATATATCGTTTCAGCCGACTTCTATCACCGACAACAGCAGCTGCTACTTTAAGCTTTTGCTGATACCTTATATCCTTAACATCATAAAGATTCTTTACATATAATAACTGTAACGTTTGACAATAAGAATATTCCTTTGACATCTGCTCAATCTCCGATAATGTCTTATCATTGAGCAACAAAGGATTATTGATTAGTTCTTCAAACGTTTTAAGATCCATCTGCTTTTTCGGGTTTACCAGTTAACAACACATTTATTGAAAACATCCTGTACTATTTCGTCAAGCATACCCGGCAACAACTCTTGTTCGACAGCAGATAATGATTTGGAGCTACTATAATCTCTATATCGTGAGAAAGAGCTTTCAAAATTAGCCTTTTCATCAAATTTATTTCGAAACCGAACATTCACAGTAAGGGTAAATCTGTTTAATGCGGCAATCTGGTTACCCTGGATAGCAATAGGTTGTGTATCATAACCTGTTATTTCGCCCTCAATAGCGAGATCTCCATTTCGTTGTATAACAGAAAGGCGCGATTCTCCTCTGAATTTATCCTGAAGTGCTTCTGTAATATTTTTACTCAGCATAGGCTGCACGATGGGAGCCTTATTTGGAAAATAAGTAACTGATAACGTCTTTGCATCAGGAGGAATAGAAGCACCCGAAAAGGTATAAATACCACATCCTGAAAGCATCAAAAGAGGAAAAATAAAGATGAAAACTGAAATATACTTTTTCATAAAATTCATTTAAACACAACCCTAAAGTTAGTGGTAGGATTCCGACAAAATTACACAAAAAATATAAGCATAGAATTTTAGCATTTACCTTTTACGTTATTGCTGTTTGTGAATGGCATGCATTTTCTCAGTCCCGTAATGATGTTATAATTTATAGTGTTGTTTCCGAAATAAAAATACAATCAATTTCACTTGGAACCGTTATAAACTGAATTTATTCATCAATCTAAAATAATTAAACCTTCACCAACAATTATTCGATCTACAAAGCTTCACTTTTTTTTACGACCTTTGCACATATTCCATTGTTAATTACAAAACCTGATGTCGCCCAGAAAGAAAAATCACGAGCTTAGCTGGTGGGAACAAAAAGATAAATGGTTTGATAGGCTTCGAAATAAATATCGACTTATCATTCTGAATGAGACCACTTTTGAGGAAAAGCTCTCATTCAGATTATCACGTCTGAATGTTTTTGTGGTTACAGGCACATTAGTCATTTTACTGATTTTCTTAACCACTTATATTATTGCATTTACCCCTCTTCGCGAATATATCCCAGGATACCAAAGCATCACGGCCCAAAAAGAGATTTATGATATTCAGCTGAAAGCCGATTCGATAGAAAAAGAATTAAGGGCAAAAGAAATCTTTCTAAGTAATATTCAAAAAATTATTGGTGGAGGCATTCCACGAGACACGGCTAATCAAAAACCTTCTGATTCAAGTATTATAAAATACAAAAAAACAAAAGCGAATGCTTCGGAGGACGAGCTCACTTTACGAAATGAATATGACAAGGAAACACAATATAATTTAACACCGACAAAAGGGAAAAACAACACTGAATCTTCTATTCGGAGTGTTAATTTCTTTACGCCGGTAAAAGGCACTGTCACCACAAAATTCAGTCTTACCGAAAAACATTTTGGCATTGATATCACTACATCTAAAGAAGAGCCTGTCAAAGCAGCTATGGATGGCACTGTTGTGTTTGCCGATTTCACGGTTAAGACAGGATATGTTATTGGTATACAACATCGTCTGAATTTCATGACGATATATAAACAAAACTCGCTATTATTAAAAAGTCCCGGACAATATATTCGTGCAGGCGAACCGATAGCTGTAGTTGGCAATAGTGGTGAAACGAAAAACGGGCCTCATCTCCATTTTGAATTATGGCATAATGGAGTTCCGGTAAATCCAATTGAATACATCGATTTTTAAAATCTTAAGAACCATCACTTTTTGATTGATGGTAAATATTATGCAAAAAAAGAGACTCGCAATCTTAGGTTCTACCGGTTCTATCGGTACCCAAACACTCGAAGTGGTTCGAAAACACCCCGAGGCATTTGAAGTTGAAGTACTCACTGCACAAAGTAGTGTAAAAAAGCTCATCGAACAAGCCATTGAGTTCAAGCCCAACGTTGTAGTTATAGGGAACGAAAAATATTATCGTGAAGTAGCGGATCAGCTCGAACCCTACCATATTAAGGTATATGCCGGTAGCGAAGCTATTTGTCAGGTCACCGAGATGGAAACTATTGATCTGGTAGTTGTAGCACTAGTTGGTTTTGCAGGTTTAAAACCCACATTGAAGGCGATTGAAGCTGGAAAGCCCATCGCCATAGCAAACAAAGAAACTTTTGTTGTGGCAGGCGAAATAGTAACGAATCTGGCACGCGAAAAAGCAGTAAACATCTATCCCGTCGACTCTGAACACTCCGCTATATTCCAATGTCTGGCCGGTGAGTTTCATAACCCGATTGAATTAATCTACCTCACAGCCTCAGGTGGCCCCTTTAGAGGAAAAGACAAAACATTCCTGTCGACAGTAACCAAAGAACAGGCTTTAAAACATCCAAACTGGTCTATGGGTTGCAAAGTGACCATCGACTCTGCCAGCATGATGAATAAAGGACTAGAGGTGATAGAGGCTAAGTGGTTGTTTGGTTTAAAACCCGAACAGATCAAAGTCGTCATTCACCCCGAATCGATTATTCACTCTTTGGTACAGTTTGAAGATGGCTCGATGAAAGCACAAATGGGGTTGCCTGATATGCGATTACCGATACAATATGCGTTAACGTATCCCAATCGCTTTAGATCTGATCTGCCCCGTTTTAACTTTGCAGATTATACCAAGCTCACCTTCGAAGAGCCCGATCTGGAAACATTCAGAAGTCTGACTCTTGCCTACGAAGCGTTAAGAATAGGTGGAAATATGCCCTGTATTTTGAATGCTGCAAACGAAATTGTTGTACATTCGTTCTTGAAAGATCGTATTCGATTTACTGAGATACCCGATATTATTGAAAAAATGATGCAAAAAATATCTTTTATTCCAAATCCTACCTATGATGATTATGTGAATACCGACATCGAAACCCGACGGTTAACACAAGAATTGGCAGGTTAGAAAATAAACGATCTATAAACTAAACAGAAACCTTAAGAAAAATGGAAATACTGATTAAAGCAGCACAATTGCTACTTAGCCTTTCAATATTAGTTATTGTACACGAGTTTGGCCACTTCATTACCGCCAAGATGTTTGGCACAAGGGTAGAAAAGTTTTATCTCTTCTTTGATCCTTGGTTCTCACTATTTAAGTTCAAAAAAGGTGAGACAGAATATGGTATTGGTTGGTTACCCCTCGGTGGATATGTAAAGATATCCGGTATGATGGACGAGTCTATGGACAAAGCGCAACTAGAAAAACCCGCAGAACCATGGGAATTCAGATCGAAGAAGACTTGGCAACGCCTCATCATCATGCTGGGTGGTGTCACCTTAAACGTTTTACTCGCATTTATCATCTACATTGGAATGCTTTGGGCCTGGGGCGAAGAATACCTTCCAAATAGTCAGGTAAAATATGGTGTTGCTGTTGATTCTATCGGAATGCAAATGGGAATCAAAAATGGAGATAAGATTCTTGCGCTTGATGGAAAACCTGTTGAAGATTTTCTAAAGATTCCAAACCAAATCATCCTGAACCAGGTTAAAACTATTTCTGTCGAAAGAGATGGTAAGCCGGCTGATCTAACTGTTCCCGGTGGATTAATCGGAACGATCATTAAACAAAAAAAATCATCGTTTTTGATGCCTCGGGTACCTTTTTGCATAGCCGCTTTTGGAAAAAACTCAGGAGCTAAAGCTGCAGGACTAAAGAAGGACGACCAAATCATCAGTATAGACACGATAAAAGTCCAATTTCATGATCAGTTTTTAGCAAAGATCAAAAAATATGCAGGTAAAACTGTTAAAATTGGAGCCTTGAGAGGTTCTGATACAGTTTATTATAATATTCCTGTCAGGACTGATGGAACGATTGGTGTTTATGCCTTTACTCTTCCCGCAAAATTTTTCACATTTTCCAAACATGAGTACACATTTCTTCAAGCCATTCCAGCAGGCTTTGGAAAGACAATCACAGGAATTGACAACTACCTAAAGCAACTTAAATTATTATTTTCAAAAGAAGCCAAAGCTTACGAATCAGTTGGAGGATTTATCAGCATCGGTAATATCTTCCCCGCTGCATGGGATTGGCAAGCATTCTGGCATCTTACTGCCTTTTTATCGATCATGTTGGCCATACTAAATGTTTTACCCATACCAGCTCTCGATGGTGGACATGTAATGTTTCTGCTCTACGAAATGATTACAGGCCGCAAACCTAGCGAGAAGTTCATGGAATATGCCCAAATAGTAGGAATGGTTTTATTACTTGCTTTATTGGTTTTTGCTAACGGAAACGACATCTTCAAACTCTTTAAACATTAAATTTTAAATTGTTTAAAAATAAATTAAAAAAAAGCCGGCTTGTTATTGACCAACAAGCCGGCTTTTTATATCTTTAGCGCTTACTCAATAAACCGCCAAGATGAAATCTGATTGCGATTATTTACGAACCATTAACAGAAATGAATTTGAACATCTATTAGAGCTAGCCCATCTCGAAGATTGGAATCCCGGCATCCACGATGCTGATAGCTTTTACAACACCGACCCTGATGGATTTATCGGTTATTATGTAAAAGGAAAACTTGCAGGCTGTATCTCAGCTGTTGCTTACGACGAGGACTTTGGCTTTATGGGTTTCTATATTGTTAAACCCGAATACCGAGGACTGGGGTATGGCAAAAAGCTTTGTGAGGCAGCCATCAACTACCTTGGAAATGGCAATATCGGAATTGATGGTCTTATAGCAATGAAAGACAAATATGCAAACTTTGGATTTAAGTTAGCATACCAAAACAATCGTTACAAGATAATTGCTCATCCCATTGCTTTTGACGATACTACTCAACCACTTAAAAATGCATCTTTTAATCAATTATCAGTCTTTGATCATCTCCATTTTCCAACACGAAGAGATGTCTTTTTATACAACTGGATACACCAGCCCGAAGGTCTGGGCTATGTGGTCATAACGAAAGATGATAAAATAGATGGCTACATTTTTATCAGAAAATGCTTTGAAGGATATAAGGTAGGACCACTTTTTGCGCTTACCCCACAAAGTGCCCGAACATTATTGTGCAAAGCAATTTCAGCACTCCCTGAGGGAACACCGTTATTTATTGATGTTCCTGAGGTTAATGCCGATGCCGTAAAGTTGGTTAATGAATTAGCCGAACCGACTGGATTTTCAACAGTAAGAATGTACTCGCAGAAAACACCCGATTTCAATATCAATGGCGTATATGGAGTCACCAGTTATGAATTAGGCTAGCCAATTCTAAAACTACGCATGCTTATTGACGAATACACCTTTTCATAGGTAAATTTAATTTCATCGTCTTCATCCATTAGCCCTAAAGCATAGAGCATAGGATAATAATGTTCTGGCGTTGGTACTGATAAATTAGACGCTTTTTCAGTCAGATTATAATTGAAAAGATCATCAAAAGCACGTTCGGTTATCTTTTCTTTTACCCATTCATCAAACTCTATAGCCCAATCATAAGGGACTGCATCTTCGTCAGACGACCAATATTTCAGGTTATGTACAATATTCCCACTCGCAATGACCAACACGCCTTTATTACGCAACTCTTTTAATTCGGCTGCTAATTTGAAATGACTTTGTGCTGGCATATTTACATCAACACTTAACTGAAGTACGGGAACTTCTGCGTCAGGAAACATATGAACGAGTAAAGACCATGCACCATGATCAAGTCCCCAACGTTGATCTGTTCTAATCTCAGGAATAGCCTCGCTAATCTCCTGAGCTAATTCAGGAGCTCCTATCGCAGGATATTCTACATCATATAATTCATCAGGGAAACCACTAAAATCATAAACCATTTTAGGCATGGGTGAATTGTTTACATACGATCCACGTGTATTCCAATGAGCAGAAACCACCAAAATAGCTTGAGGAGTTTCTGTTATAGTTTGTCGCATCGCTTTTAAGCTTTGCGTAAATGCATTATCTTGAATTGCATTCATTGGGCTACCATGTCCAATAAAAAATACCGGCATTTTAGAACTACTCATCAAAGATGGAAATAATTCATTCAAATTTTGATCATTCATTGGTCAAGTTATAAGTGTGTATAATTTTTTGATGAAGGTACAAATAAAAAATAACTATTTAATAAAAAACCAAAGGCCGGGGCGCCCCCCGGCCTTATTACGCAAACACAAACACAACTAACTATATTTGAAAGTTAAGGAGTGACTCAATCATTAGACACCTTCTCATCAAGCGACTTAAACCCTTTGCCAAGTATTTCACTGGCATCAAGTACAGTCATAAACGCTTCTCCATCCACATGATGAACAACCTCCATCAATTGGATTAATTCGCGCCGGCTTACTACGGTAAGGATGACTTTTTTATCTGCCCCATTATACATACCACTTCCATGAAGATATGTCCCACCGCGGCCTATCTCTTTCAATAAGCGTTCGCGAATAGCTTCATGTTTATCAGAGATGATAAAAACAGTCTTATCGTCAGAAAATCCGGTAAGAACAACATCTATCACCTTCCCCATGATAAAAATAACGAGCCAGGAATAAAGCGGGATTTCAAGATTGCCAAAAGCGGCAAAGCCTATTAATACGATGACACCATCGACAAAGACCTGTGCTCTTGATAACGGGATACGACCATACTTACTCAACAACTGAGCAAGTACATCTGACCCGCCAACGGTCGACTTGGTTTTAAACACCATGCCAACGCCTAATCCCAACAAAACGCCACCATAAATAGTGGATAACAATGCATTTTTAACAATCTGGGTGTCACCATTGATATTGGTCAACAACCAGGTAAAGAAAGAGGTTAAAACAACACCCCAGAAAGTACGCAGGAAAAATCGCCATCCAAAGAAATACATCCCGATCCCAACAAGCGGAATACTGAGGATGAAAGCAACCGTACCTGTATTAAAACCCATCATGTGATGCAGCACAATAGCTATACCGTAAACTCCACCGGGCACAATTTTAAAAGGCGAAATAAAATAGACGTATGCAACAGCCATGCTAAATGTCCCACCAAGAATCAAGGCATATGCTTTAAGTAATCTTGCCGAAAGCAAGTCAGATAGGGCTATTTTATTATTCATTATTATTTTCAATAGTTATTTCAGAAAATTCAGCAACCTTTTCGCCAAGAGATTTGAACCCCTCTCCCAGAATTTCATGCGCACTCATAACCGTTACAAATGCTCTGGGATCAACCTTAAGTATAAACTCTTGTAGTATCGAAACTTCACGCCGACTTACTACAGTAAAAATGATCGTTTTATCGAGGCCACTATACATTCCCTTGCCGGGTATATAGGTTCCGCCCCTTTCCATATCTACAATGATCTTCTGCCGTATCTCTTCATAATGATCAGAAATAATCAACATGGTTTTATCATAAGTAACACCATCTAAAACCAAATCTATAACCTTGCCGGTAACAAAAATCACAATCCAGGAATAAAGTGGAATACGCCAATCCTGAAAAACAACCAGTCCCAATAATACAATCGTTGAGTCGACATAGATCATCAATGTCCCCAGAGGTAATCGGGTGTATTTTGCAATAATCATAGCAATGATATCGGATCCGCCTGAAGTAGCCCTCGCCTTAAAAATCAATCCCAAACCAAAACCAATCACTACGCCTCCAAATACGCATCCCATGAAGACTTCATCTTTCAAACCCAGAGGATCGTTATTTCCAACAAACAACGTTAGCATATCCATAAAAACAGAAGTAAGTACGAAACCTACAACGGTCTTTATCCCAAACCGGGGGCCAAGCACCTTAATGCCGATAATCGTAAGTGGAATATTCAGAATCAAGCCAAATGTTCCAATAGGAAAACCTCCGTCAGGGCTAAACGACTTAGACAGCATCCCTAATGTTAAATGGTGAACCACAATACCAATACCATAAACTCCACCCGGAACAATATTGTAAGGGTTAATAAAAAACACAAATCCCGCAGCAAGGATAAATGATCCAAGAACAATTAAGCCATAGGATATAAACCACTTACGAGAAAATATTTTTTCACCACTTATCTTTTGTACCATTGCAAAGTCTTTTATTTTGCCTTCCGAAAAACGGTGCAAAGGTATAAACATTTTCTACCTAAATGAAGGAACTATCACCCCAAAAGTGAAAATTTATGCAATCATGCATAAAAGCATAAACCACTATCAATCATCAATCATTGTCAAAGCCATATATAACTGACAATAAAATAATTATATCCACAAAGTTTATTAACCTAACTTTTTTATTAATTGTTAAAAATAGCTATATCGAAAAACGAGTTGCCCGAATACTTCTATGTATCAAATATACCCAGATTAGATTGTTACGATACATTCTGGAAAGCACCCATAAATCAGTCTGACACGACTTAGGAATAACAGGTAGAACACCGGTAGATTATTAGTCGATGACTTGTCTATTTGTCGTACAAGTGTCGCAGGTCTTTCGCACCAGTTTCGCAGGTGTTTCGCTCTATATAGCGAGACAGGTGCGAGACATGTGCGAGACACGTGCGAAACAGGTGCGAGACGCATACACTTTATATACCCTTCATCCAGGGCTATTCTCCCCTTCATCCTTAAGTTAGCCTAAAGTCTTGTCTTTAATTTTTCATGAGGTTCTTGCCCAATTCTATTCTTTACTGAAATAGGTATACAAACTTGGCGAGCCGTTAATAATCAGACACATGAATACTTAACATCAGATTTTCACCTTCCTTAACCTCTTTGCTATCAGACTCCACCTCTTTTTACATTTCCAAAGAACATTTCTAAAATACGAAAAAGCAGTATTACCTTTTCAATTTATCCCGATTAAAAGTATAAGGTTTTTCATCAGACATCCCTTGTATGAATGGAAACACAATTATTTACACCAAACCACAATTATCATTTCTGTTAATCATTTATGCAAACTTATTTTGCTTCATCAAAATATACTACTCGTTTCATGAATCTTCATTCTATAGATTCTTTGAGCCATTTATTCATAAGAAATACAGCATGAAATATGAAGAAGATTGTACTGAGTGTTGTCTTTATATTTCATTTTCTACTTCTCACAGGCCATAGTTTGGAGTATTTATCCAAGCTGGAAACTGCATGCAAAGGGATCCCGGCTAAAGAAGAGCCTAGCGCCCCTATCATACTAAATATAAATGTAATACCCAAAGATGGAGGAGTTGTCGTTGATGACAAAGGTATTTTCATATTCAACACAAGTACAGGTAACGGTTCCGGAAGCTATAGCGATAATGGATTACAAACCATTACGGCGAATCCCTACGCAGGCTGTAAATTCGTTAATTGGACTTATGCAGGCACACAGAATGTTGTCCTTGGAGATAATAACTTACCACTTCAGAATCCATTCTCTTTTCAAGCTAAATTTATTCCATTAACGCAACTGGATATTGAAGCACACTTCAATTATATTGTAACGGCTACTATATCTAGTCCAACAGGTGGAGGAATAATTTCAGGGACAGGTAACTTCACTTTTAATACAGAAACGGGATCGGGTGATTATATTCCCGGCTCAAATGCAACCTTGAATGCAACACCTCAATCAGGTTACACTTTTGTAAACTGGACAGAAGGAGGAACTATTGTTTCTACAAACTCAACCATTACCATTACAGTAGATAAGCCTAGAAATCTGCAGGCAAACTTCATACAACAGTTCACTATCAACGCAATACCAAACCCCGCTATTGGTGGGTCAACCTCTGGATCGGGCACTTACAACGATGGAGCCACTGTACTTTTAAAAGCTACAGAAGCATATGGCTATAGATTTGTTAACTGGACTGAAGGAGGACTAGCCGTCTCAAATAGTTCTAATTTTTCTTTTGTCGCAAACAAAGACAGATCACTGCAAGCTAATTTCATCAAACAGTTTGCAATTATAGCAATGTCGAGTCCTGCTTTTGGTGGTTCAACCTCAGGATCTGGTACTTATGATATTAATTCAACGAATCCCCTGACTGCAACTCCAGCCACGGGATATGCACTTGTTAACTGGACTGAAGCGGGTATTCCTGTTTCAACAAATTTAAACATCTCTGTTATTGCTGACAAAGACAAAATACTATGGGCGAACTTCATTCAACAGTTTACAATTAATACAACGCCTAATCCAGTTGCAGGAGGAACTATCTCCGGATCTGGAACATACAATATCAACACGGATGTTCCTTTAATCGCGACACCTTCATTGGGTTATGAATTTGTTAGTTGGACAGAAAATGGTGTAACCGTTTCTTCAAATCCTGATTACTCCTTCACTGTAGATAAAGACAGAACGCTCGTTGCAAACTTCAAGCTTAAAACATTTACAATTAATGCAACGGTTTCTCCAACGGAAGGTGGGACTATTACAGGAACGGGGAATTATAATTACGGGGACAATGTTAAGCTTACTGCTACAGCTAACACTGGTTATGATTTTATCAATTGGACTGAAGGTGGTGTAACCGTTTCTTCAAACCCCGATTATATCTTCTCTGCAGACAAAGACAGAACACTTATTGCAAACTTCAAACTTAAAGCATTTACTGTTAATGCAACGGCTTACCCAACAGAAGGAGGAACCGTTGCAGGAACCGGAACATACAATTATGGTGACAACGTAAAGCTTACTGCAGCAGCTAACACTGGTTATGAATTCACTACTTGGACAGAAGGAGTTACAATTGTCTCAACAACTTCGGATTATGCCTTCACTGCAGACAAAGACAGAACACTTATTGCAAACTTCAAACTTAAAACATTTACTGTTAATGCAACAACTTCCCCAACAGAAGGTGGAACAATCACGGGCGCTGGAAGCTATAATTATGGTGATAACTTAAAGCTCTCTACTACACCTGCAACGGGCTATGACTTTGTTAGCTGGACAGAAGGAGGAACGATTGTCTCAACATCTTCGGATTATGCTTTCATTGTAGACAGGGATAGAACATTCATTGCAAACTTTAAACTTAAAGCATTTACAATTAATGCAACTGCGACTCCAATCGATGGAGGAACAGTTGCAGGAACCGGAACATACAATTATGGAGACAACGGAAAGCTCTCTGCGACTTCCACCACTGGTTATGATTTCATTAACTGGACAGAAGGAGCTACAATTGTTTCAGCAATGCCTGACTATTCCTTTACAGCTGATAAGGACAGAACTCTTATCGCAAATTTTAAGCTTAAAACATTTACAATTAGCGCAACGGCTTCTCCTACGGAGGGTGGGACTGTTACAGGAACGGGTAATTATAATAACGGGGACAATGTTAAGCTTACTGCTACAGCTAACACTGGTTATGATTTTATCAATTGGACTGAAGGAGTTACAATTACCTCAACATCTTCGGATTATCCTTTCATTGTAGACAGGGACAGAACATTCATTGCAAACTTCAAACTTAAAACATTTACTGTTAATGCAACAACTCTCCCAACAGAAGGTGGAACAATCACGGGCGCTGGAAGCTATAATTATGGTGATAACGTAAAGCTCTCTACTACACCTGCAACGGGCTATGACTTTGTTAGCTGGACAGAAGGAGGAACGATTGTC
>JAHEYR010000184.1 GCA_023251485.1 Bacteroidales bacterium | reverse complement strand
GTTTATTTATTGATAATCATGTATTTGGTCGTTGTGGAATATTCATTTAAAGGATGCTGAAAAAAATAATTTCTTAAGTTACAACTGAAAACTTTCAATAAAAGGAGATTTTCTATTTGGTTTTAAAAAATTATACATTAATAATGGATAACTTAGCACTCAAAAAGATAAAACATGTTTAATAATCATCTACCCTCAATGCGATTATTCAAACGAATAGTCATGGTTTGTATAGTATGCAACCTTTTTTCATTAATATCTGTGGCTCAGCAAAGTCCCAGAGAACGTATATCATTCAACAAGGACTGGTTATTCACCAAGAATGATCCTTTAGAAATTGTTGTGAAAGACCTTAAAGGGAAGACTATAAAGAGTCAACTCGATTATGCTGAAATAAAAGAGTGGTATTGTTCGAATGGAAGTGAATTTGTGTTGGCTGGCGATGAAGTACAAGCTACAAAACGCCCTACAGGAAATTTAGGTAGCGATGTTGCCTACACACAACCATCTTTCAATGACAAAGACTGGCGAAAGCTTAATCTGCCTCATGATTGGGGGATTGAAGGATCGTTCAGTTATGATCTGCCCGGAGGAACAGGAAAACTTCCATGGGCTGGTACCGGTTGGTATCGTAAACATTTTTCTATTTCACCATCAGATAAAGGCAAGCAATTCTTTATCGATATCGATGGGGCGATGGCTTATCCATTGGTTTGGTTAAATGGTCAGTTTGTAGGTGGTTGGCCTTATGGCTACAACTCTTTCAGGCTCGATCTTACTCCATATATTAAAGTTGGTGCTGAAAATGTTATAGCCATCCGTTTGTATAATCCTGAAAATTCATCCAGATGGTATCCCGGAAGTGGTATTTACCGTAACGTATGGCTTGTAAAGACCACACCGGTTCATGTGGGGCATTGGGGAACATATATTACAACTCCTGAGGTTAGTGATGCAACTGCAACAGTAGACATGAAAGTGACATTGGATAATCAATCTTCGAAGTCGGCATCTGTAAAGATTTTAACAAAAGTGTATGAGCTTAATGCAAATGGTACAAAAACAAACGTTGTCGTATCAACTTTTGCATCGCAAACAGGAACGGTTAAAGCTGAAGGAAGTGAAACTTTTCAAGCAAAGGCTACGATCAAGAGTCCTAAACGATGGTCACTTGAAAAACCAAATCTTTATGTGGCTGTGACTACAGTTGAACAGGATGGTAAGATTGTTGATAGTTACGACACAGAATTTGGTATTCGTACCATTCAGTTCGATCCGGCTAAAGGATTTCTTCTGAATGGTAAGCATGTAAATATAAATGGCGTTTGTAATCATCACGATCTGGGTGCATTAGGTAGTGCATTTAACACACGTGCTGCTGAGCGTCAATTAGAAATCATGAAAGAGATGGGCGTAAATGCTATTCGAACCAGTCATAATATGCCTGCTCCAGAACTGGTTAGTTTATGCGATCATATGGGGATTATGATAATGGATGAGACTTTTGACTGCTGGAAAAAGGGAAAAACTAAAAAAGACTACGGATTATTGTTTGACGATTGGCATGCCAGAGATTTACGTGCGTTGGTACATCGTGATAGAAACCATCCATCCGTTATTCAGTGGAGTATTGGAAATGAAGTGCTAGAATTGTGGTCGAAGGAGGCAGCCCCTATTGCAACAAAACTTTCAGCAATTGTTAGAGCAGAAGACCCAACCCGACCTACGGTTCTAGGTTCAAATTCTGGTAATGCTCCTTTTGAAGGAGTAGAAAAGGGCGTTGATGTTTACGGACAAAACTATAATTTGGACGTCTATCATAAATTTAGAGAGGCAAATCCAAGCAATGCCATGGTAGCCAGCGAAACATCATCATGTGTTAGTTCAAGAGGTATCTACTATTTCCCGGTTTCTAATAAAAAATGGGAAGGAAAAGGGCTATTCCAAATGAGTTCGTATGATCTTTTCAGTCCGGGTTGGGGTTGTGCTCCGGATGATGAATTCAAAACACTTGATCAAAATCCGCATGTAGCAGGCGAATTTGTGTGGACTGGATTTGACTATATTGGAGAGCCTACTCCTTATAATGATGACATTACTAATTTATTGAATTTCTCTGATCCAAAGGAAAAAGCAAAAATGGAGAAAGAGTTAAAAGACTTAGGCAGAATTAAATCACCTTCAAGGAGTTCATATTTTGGGATTGTTGATCTATGTGGCTTTAAAAAAGATCGGTTCTTTATTTATCAGGCTCATTGGCGTCCTGATTTTCAAATGGCTCATATTCTGCCTCATTGGAATTGGGAAGATAGGGTTGGACAAAACACCCCTGTTCATGTTTATACCTCTGGTGATGAGGCTGAGCTATTTTTGAATGGCAAATCGTTAGGTAGAAAGAAAAAAGGCGAGTTTGAATATCGTATACGTTGGGATAGTGTTCTATACACTCCGGGTATTCTGAAAGTAGTTGCTTATAAAAATGGTAAACTCTGGGCTGAGGATGTTCAGGAAACGACCGATGTTGCTGCTAAATTAACCCTGAAAGCTGATAGAAGTAATATTAAAGCCGATGGACTTGATCTGTCTTTTGTTACTGTGATCATCGCTGATAAGAAAGGTCTTAAAGTGCCTACTGCAGATAATTTAGTGAAGTTTGAAATATCGGGACCTGGCGAAATTATTGCAGTAGATAATGGTGACGCTACTAATTTTGAATCATTTAAAGCAAAAGAACATAAGGCTTTTAATGGACTGGGATTGGTTATTGTCCGTTCAAAACCCGGAGAAAAAGGAGTGATCACATTGAAAGCCATCTCTGATGGACTTGTTGCTTCGCAACTTCAAATTAATACAAAACCTTAACTATCTGATTTAATCAGATTCTCGATTTATAAAGAGCCAGTTTGAACATAATCAGTTTTAACTGGTTCTTTTTTACTGATTTCAATGAACCTAAAAATTAATAAATCTTAAAATAAAAATTATGACTAAGAGAATTGGCGTTATACTATTACCCTTGTTGATTTTAATGAGTATTTCATTTGCTCAGACACCCAAAGCCACTACTGGAATTAAGTTTTTTGAAGGCAAATGGGCAGAAGCTTTGGTCAAGTCGAAAAAAGAAGGCAAACCTATCTTTTTGGATATTTCTGCTTCATGGTGTGGCCCATGTAAGTTGTTAAAAAGGAATACATTTACCGATAAGACTGTGGGTGAGTTTTTTAATAAGAACTTTATCAATGTTGAATTGGATGGAGAAGTAGGCGAGGGCAAACAACTTGCTCAATATTATAATCTGGAGGCTTATCCTTCGTTATTTTTTGTCAATGGACAAAATAAAGTAATTCATAAATCTTTGGGTTACATGACTCCTGATGCCCTCATAGAATTGGGCAAAGAGGCTTTGACAAAAAAATAAAGGAGCAGTGCTATTATAAGTTTTGCGATATAATCGTTAAAATTGAAGAGAGGAAGTATTGGCCATAGGTCAATTCTTCCTCTCTTTTTCTGTTTACTTCAACAAAAAAATTGAGTAAGATCATTTTTTAATAGGAGGTGACGGTGTTGATGTTTCTTCTTACACGATATGCTTATTGTAACTTTGTGCGTAACCATTTCCGAATGAAAAAAGCAGATGCTTTCATGATGGAACATTGGTGTTAAACTGAGAGAAATAATAAAGATTAGATATGGAAAATAAGTGTAACAGTAATCCGAAACCTAAAACCGTAAAAGAATTTTTTAAATCGAGTTATTTTTGGAAACCTTTTTTAGGGATAACTATTGGTGGATTGGGTGGTTTTTTGTATTTTTACTTTGTTGGTTGCAATTCGGGTTCATGCCCCATAACAGGCAGCGCTTATGGTTCAATTCTTACGGGTAGTTTGCTTGGTCTTTTTATTACAAGTAGTCCATGCTCAACGTGCAAATGAGTTATTGAACAATAATAATCTGTTCTATTAACCTTTAATCCAGTTAGATATGCAAAAGAACATGGGCGTTCTCGATAGGGTAATCAGGTTGGTGATTGCTGTTGTCCTTTTTGTATTACATTTCAAGTATACGTTTCCCAATTCTTTGGATATGTTTATACAAATCATGGCTTTATTTTTCATTGTAACCAGTGGGCTTAGGTTTTGTCCATTTTATGTCCCATTTGGGATTAGTACAATAAAAGATGACGATTAAAAAAAGCCAGCTAGACTGGCTTTTTTTAATCGTCATCTGAAAAATATTTAGAGAAGTATTTATTTACCTGCCAAGATATTAACTACTTGTCCCGGTACTGTCATAACATCATATTCGTAATACTTCTTGTTATTTGAAGAATTGAAAGTTGCCCCTGTAGCAATAGTTGGTTTTTGGGTGGCTACTGATTTCTGGAAGATACTTGGATTTTCACCTTTTGCTATTTTAGCTCCTTTGATGACCAAAGGCCACTCAGCCCTTATTCTGCAGTTTCCACCAACGGTTGATGTGATACTGGCTGAAGTTAATGCACCGTCATTCCACTTCATGTTTACAACAAATCCTCCACGTGCTTTTAAACCATCAACGGAACCCTCCTTCCAAAGTGAAGGTAATGAGGGAAGTAAATGAATTGCACCTGTGTGTGATTGTAACAACATTTCGGCAATACCTGCCGTAGCTCCAAAGTTTCCGTCAATTTGAAACGGGGGATGTGCATCAAACATATTAAGATACATTCCTCCGCGATCATATCTTACCTCTCCAAAGTCGACAGGAGTAAAGAGATTCTTCACTATTTTCATCGTGTGATCACCATCTAATAAACGAGCCCAGAAGTTGATCTTCCAGCCCATAGCCCAACCGGTTCCTTCATCGCCACGACGATATAACACATTTTTGCAAGCTTCAAACAGTTCCGGATTATCCCATAGATTGATTTGAGTCCCGGGATGTAAGGCGAAAAGATGAGAGGTATGACGATGATGAGGATCAGTTTCTTCAAAATCCTGAGCCCATTCTTGTAATCTTCCGGCACTGTTGATTTTATAGGGTTGAAGTTTAGATATAACCTTCTCCAGTTCTTCGCTAAATTCAGGATACATGGATAATACTTTAGAAGCCTGATAACAATTTGTCAGAAGTTCGCGTGCTATTCCCATGTCCATACTGGTTCCGGGCGATATTCCCAAGGTCTGGTTCTCGAATTTGTATCTATTTTCAGGTGAGAATCCGTATGTCGTTTCGTAAAAACCATCTTTATTTAAGCTCAGCATCCCCATTACAAATTGTGCGGCACCTTTAATGATAGGATAGTTCTCCTTTAAAAAAGCTTTATCTCCGGTAAAAAGATAATGTTGGTAGAGATGGCAGCTTAGCCAAGCACCGCCCATATACCAGTTGGCCCACATTGGGTCTCCTTCTCCGAAATCGCCTACCGGTGAGCTATGCGCCCATATGTCCACATTGTGATGTGCTACCCAACCTTTTAATCCATAATTGGTTGTTGCTGTTACTTTCCCATTAACTGAAAGATCTTTGATTAAAGCAAACAGCGGCTGGTTTGTCTCTGTCAGGTTGCAGACTTCACTGGGCCAATAATTCATCTGAACATTGATATTGGACGTGTAGTTTGAGCTCCATGGCGGTCTTATCTCGCGATTCCAGATCCCTTGTAGATTGGCTGCCTGGCCTCCTGGTCTGGAGGAAGAAATTAACAGATAACGACCATATTGAAACAAAAGTTCAACCATTTTAGGATCGTTGTTCTGAGCATAACTGATGATTCTTTTATCAGTTGATGAGGAATTGTCTACATTGCTTTTCAGATCAAGACTTACGCGGTTGAATAAGTTTTGATAATCCTTTAGATGAGCTGTTTTTAGCTGATCATAGCTTTTCGTTGCAGCTTTTTTTAAGATAGATGCCACCTGAACAGAAGGTTCTACTCCCTGTAATCCCGGCGATTTGAACCGACCATTAAAACTAGTGGCACTGGTCATCGTAAGTGTTGCTTCGTCAGCTCCGGTAAGGATTATCTGATTATTTGCTACAGAAAGTTTACCACCTTTGTGATTGATGACCAACCATACTTCAGCTTCCATTCCTTCACCTTTCCAGTCATCGAAAATAACATCCTTGCCATCTTTATAAGCACCACGATAGCTTGGTTGTGATACTTTTGGCGCCTTGCAACGAATCTTTAAAATATTATCTTCAATTCTGATTTTATTCAACATCTTTGAAGTAAAAGTGGTACTAAAGGAGATTGCTCCTTTTGCACTACTATTGATCTTCATTATCATTACCTTGTCGGGGTAACTCGAGAAGAGCTCGCGTGTAATGTTCCCTTTTTTGGTAGTGTATGAAACAGCGGCAATAGCATTTGC
>JAHEYR010000183.1 GCA_023251485.1 Bacteroidales bacterium | reverse complement strand
GTCTCGCTATATAGAGCGAGACTCGTGCGAAACTGGTCCGAAACACGTGCGACACTGGTGCGATAAATAGACAAGTTATAGACCAATAATCTACCGGTATTCTACCTGTTATTCCTAAGTCGTATCAGAACTATCCCAGAATTTGGGTTTGTTCAAAACCCCGTTGTTATGGGAACGAAATATCATAGTTATACTCTGAATGGGTAAGCTGAAAATTTACTAAAAAAAATTGGCATAGGCCTCAACGAAGAACGGTGTTGAGCCTGCTTGATATAAAGCGAATCGTAAGACTATAAAGGTTTTGGAAATGTCACTCTAAATGTACTTCCTTTGCCAAGCGTGCTTTCTACGGTTAGGGTTCCTCTGTTTCGTTCGATAAAATCTTTGCATAAGATGAGTCCTAATCCTGTGCCGGTTTCATCATTTGTTCCTTTTGATTTGTGTGATGAATCGAGATTGAACAGATTCTCTAATACTTCAGACGACATCCCCATGCCATTATCTGCTACACTCATTTCTACCTCATTATAGCGCTCGCTGGCAGAAATAATAATCTCGCCATTGATGTTTGTAAACTTGATGGCATTGGAAACGATGTTTCGTACGATGGTTTTTACCATGTTCTCATCAGCATAGATCAAAGTGTTGAAAGGAATTGATGTGGTTAGCTTTATCTTCTTGGCAGATGCTGCTGAGTATAATAAAGAGGCTATTTCAACGGTTATATTACTTAAATCGATTTTCTCTGGTTTATATTCTATATTGCCGGTCTGCATCCGTGCCCATTCCAAAAGGTTCTCTAATAGTTTGAATGATGATTCTGAGGCATTATGAATGCTACTGATGAAATGACGTCGTTCGGTATCAGTGAAATTGTCATACTCATCTTTGAGCAGATTAGAGAACCCGAGTATAGAATTAAATGGGGCCTTTAAGTCGTGCGCTATAATGCCGAAAAACTTGTCTTTAGTTGCGTTGGAATGTTCGAGTGCTGTATTGATTTGTTCAACATTTTCCTTTTGTGCTTCTATCTCCCGTTTCTGATTTAAGATCTCATGGGTGTGTTCTTCGATCTGCTCTTTCAGGCGGGCGTTGAATTGTAGAATAGAAAAGGTACGATAACGGCTATAACCTATTATTAAAACGACAAGTAAAACGATGCATAAGCCATAAAAAAACCATGTTCTCCAGAATGGATATGATACATTGATTTTAAGAATCAGTGGTTTATCGGTCCAAATACCATCATTGTTTGAGGCAAAGACTTCTAATGTATAGGTGCCGGGGGGTAAACCATTGAAGCTGATTTCTCTTTTCGTGTCTAAATTGATCCATTGGTCGTTCAATCCTAATAACCGGTATTTGTATTTGTTTTTTTGAGGATGAAAGTAGCTTAATGCAGAAAATGCGATAGAGAATTCTTTGTCGTTATATGAAAAGTTTATTTGCTTCAACTCGGTGAGCGACTTGTCAAATAAAACATCCTGATTGTATTTTTTTACAGATGTTAATACTACATTTGGCTTAAAGTCGTTTTTTATGATGTTCTCGGGTGTAAAATAGGTCAGTCCATTGGTGCCACCAAAATACATCGTTCCTCTTCTGCCTAAGAAATAGGCTGCTGTGTTAAATTCATTACCCTGTAACCCATCGGATGTATTGTAACACTTGATCTTTAAGTCTTTCGGATTGATGGTGCAAATGCCATTATTGGTACTGACCCATAGTTGCCCCTTTTTATCAAATAAAGCGGCATACACTACATCATTTGGTAATCCATTTTGGGTAGTGATCCTTGTAAAATGCGTTCTCTTAGCGTCCAGTTTGTTGAGCCCACCACCACTTGTGCCTATCCAGAGGTTATTATATTTGTCGCAGTTGATGAAAAGGACGATGTCGTTACTCAAACTATTTAAATGATTGGGGTTGTTGTGATAGATGATAAACTTCTTGTTTTTTTCATCTAATCGCGCTAGTCCAACTCCTTGTATGCCTACCCAAAGATTTCCATCATTGTCTTTCGTGATCGTTTTTATCATCCCGGTTTGTAGTCCCGATGCGTTTTTTGTGTCGTTAATAAATCGTTCAGACTTACCTGTTTTGATGTAATATTTGATTAATTCGTCGCGTCCGCCTAACCATAAAAAGTCTTTTTCGGCATAAATAGAAAAGACAAAAGACCAGTTAAACTTTAAATGGGTGAGCTTATTGGTTTTTATGTCTAAACGATATAGCGGTGACCCTTCCTCTTCTGATCCGATATACAATATGTCTTCAGGATGATCGTGATCGGGGCGAATAACATAAGGGATAATTTTATCATCGAGCACCTTAATAATTCCTGTTTTACGATCTATTTTGTCTAACCCGCTATAGCCACCTACCCATATGAAATCGGGATTTGCATAAATCGATCGTACACTTTGAAAGCTTAATGCATTTTGCTTAAAATCGGATGTGAGACTTGCATAAAGTTCGAAATCATTTGATATAAAACGCTCTGTTATCCACTTGATACTCTGATTCAATGTGTTAAACTGATTGGACGACGGTGTCATATTAAACAATCCATAGCCGTTCGTTCCACACCATAACAGACCGCTTTTGTCAAAGAAAATAGAACAAACGCCTCTTTTTATGATTCGACTGTCTGTAGGAAGTGTAAATGCGATTTGGTCCAGTCTTTTATTTTTGATATCAAGCTTGAATACACCGGATTCTAGTGTTCCGAACCAGATTTTACCATCGGGGCCTTTCACGATGTCCCAATAGAAATTTAACTTGGTCTTATCTTTGGGATTGAAATTATAAATGGGACTTCGTTTTTTACTTTTGGTGTTGTATAAACAGAAACCGGCATTAAAAGTACCGATACACAAGTTGTCATTGTCGACTTCAGCCAGGTTGTAGATCTGACAGGTAGAGTCGATGACTACTTTTTGAGTGAACTTTTTTGATTGTTTATCAAACATCAAAAGGGTGCCCTCGCCTGTGCCTAGCCAGAATTTATTGTCGTGCGATGCTAATAATGAGAAAACTGAATAGGTTGCTCTTCTAGGTATTGTCGGTGATGGATTGCGGGTATCATGAAAGGCTGGTATCTTGAAAAAACTTAGCTTACCGGTAGTAGGGTTTAAACAGATCAAGCATTCATCATCGGTATAACAAAACCAAACCAATCCCTCTTTATCAGTATAAAGACAGTTGAGCTCATTTTTTCTGGCGGTAGGCGATAAAATAGGATATCGTTTGAATTTGTTGGTAGAGGGGTCGAAACGGTTTAATCCGTTGTATGTTCCTACCCATATCGATCCGTCTTTTCCTAATACCAGTTTTTTAATCTGATTGCAACTGATGGTTGTTATATCATTGGGATTGCTGTAGAAGACTTTAAAGTCGTAGCCGTTATAACAGTTGAGCCCATCCATGGTGCCAAACCACATTAATCCTTTTTTGTCCTGAATAATAGTACTGATATAGTTTTGAGATAAGCCATCTTCTTTACTGATGTAATTTAAGTTTCTGGAATTATCTATACCAAATAGCAACTGAGCATAGAGTATTGAAGCAATAATAAATAGTATATGCTTTGTCATTTTGCATTGATTAACCGGTGATAATAAAAAATACATCTCAAATGCTATTTGACGAGTCAGAACATGAAGTTTAAAATAAAAGAGGAATATAAAATATTCTCATCAAAATATAATACACAATAATACCAAAAAAACTAATTCAATTATCACATCATTTAATTAATCTTTTTTGATTTGTTATGATCCCTGATAAGTTCGTAAAACAAAAGAGAACCGACTTATTTAGATCGGTTCTCTTTTTGTATTATGTGGAAAGTTATGCTATTCTTTTAGATAATCCCTAGTCTCCGGAGTTCCCAAAAGCATTTGGCTGTAGCATTGATATCGGCAGCGGCATTGTGGGCTTCTTCGAAACCGGTTTGAAATAGTTTGTAGTGTAGCTCTGCAAGTTTTGGCCACTTAAAACCATATGGTCCTGGTATTCTGCAAAAGTTAGTAGTGCTTTGCATGGTGCAGATCTTCTTTTTAGTAGCGATGCTGTCGGGCATCTTGTTTCGTAGAAATTCGGCACCCATGATCTTTTCGTCAAAGCTCATATTGTGTGCAACTAGTATACCAGCCTCATCTATGAGCGATTGAAATTCGAGGAGTACAGTGCGTAATGATTTCCCTTCATTCAATGCTCTTTCTGTCGTAATGCCATGTACACGTGACGCATCCGTCGGAATAGTGAAGCCTTCGGGTTTGATGATGTGGTCTCCTCCTGTGATGAAATTTCCACTTCTATCATAAAACTGATAGGCTAATTGAACTAAACGGGGCCAATTATTTAAGTCGGTTACAGGTGCTTTCCAATTTCGGGGTAATCCTGTGGTTTCGGTGTCGAAGAATAGATACATTATTGTTAGTAATTTATTTAACACAAATTTAAACGTTTTTCTGACTCCTCTTCTGTTTATTTGCGCGGTTGATGGATGACATATTGCGTTGTATCGGAAGCATGCACCGGTTGTATCATAACCGTACAGTCGCTATATTTAGTGATGGTTAAATAGTTGATATTTAGATGTAAATAACTTTGGCACTGTATTTCGTTACAACATTAAAACGTTGAGATTTTATTAAGAACAAAAAAATGAAATACTGTGGATAGAGCGATTGAAAAGAAAAAATGGACCTCAAAAAAGATGATAACAATTGCGGTTGTAGTGGCAATTGTTGCATTGATTGCTGTGAGCTACTATTTTACTTCGGGGAAATCTAAACTAAATGTTGATGAGGAAAGAATAACCATCAGTGAGGTGACTAAAGGAAAGTTTCAGGAGTTTATTCCTGTAAATGGGGTGGTTCTACCACTGACTACCATTTATTTAGATGCCAGTGAAGGTGGCCGTGTAGAAGAAAAGTTTGTAGAGGATGGCTCTGTGGTGAAAAAAGGACAGCCGATCCTGCGTTTATCGAATACCGATCTGTTAATGACAATGATGAGTCAACAAAATACAGTCTATAACACGCTTACACAAATGCAGATCAACAACAATGCGGCACAACAAAACACAGTTAGTAAGTTAAACCAGATGGCAGATGTTGAAAGTCTGTTTCAGGAAGCTGAACGTGTTTATTTGATGGACAAGCAGTTGTTTGAGCAAAAGGTAATAGGCGTTCAGGAATTTAAAAAAGCACAAAACGACTATAATTATTATTCGCGGAAGAAGAAACTGGCTCAGCAAATATTGCAACAGGATTCTGTTTCAAGGGCTCAGCAAGGTGAACAGGATAAACGGTCCTATAAAGGATCGCAGGAAGCCTTAAATATGATGCGCCAGAAAGTCAATGATTTGATTGTGAAATCACCAATAGACGGGCAACTTACTTCGATGGATGCGGAAATTGGACAAACTAAACGACAGGGTGATCGGCTGGGGCAGATTGATGTCTCGAGCGGTTTCAAAGTGCGTGTCGATATAGATGAACATTATATCTCGCGTATCTATAGTGGCTTGAAAGGTGATTTTACTTTTGCCGATAAGACCTATAAGTTGAAAATCAGTAAAGTTTTTACTCAGGTTGTCAATGGCAGGTTCCAGGTGGATATGCAATTTGATGGAACTGTTCCAACAGGGATTCGTCGCGGACAGACTTTGCAGATCCGTTTGACCTTGAGTGATGAGAAAGAAGTTATACGGCTACCTCGTGGGGGCTTCTATCAACAAACCGGCGGTAACTGGATTTTCAAAGTGAGCACTAATGGTAAGACCGCTTACAAAACCGATATCCAACTAGGGAGCCAGAACCCTGATTATTACGAAGTGCTACAAGGATTAAAACCCGGAGATAAAGTAGTTACCAGTAATTATGAGAATTATGGAACCATGCAGGAGTTAGTAATTAAAAAGTAATCAGAGAATCATTTAATATAAAATATCAATCAGATGATAAAGATTAAAGAACTTGAGAAGATCTACAGAACAGAAGATGTAGAGACCATTGCACTGAATAAACTATCAATGGAAGTGAAAGAAGGCGAGTTTGTTGCAGTGATGGGTCCTTCGGGTTGTGGTAAATCCACTTTGCTAAATATACTGGGGTTAATTGATGATCCGGATGCGGGAAGTTTTATCTTCGATGGAGTTGAAATTGCTCATTTCAATGAAAGAAAACGTGCGGATATCCGCAAGCATAGTATCGGCTTTGTATTTCAGAGTTTTAATCTGATCGATGAGTTAACGGTATATGAAAATGTGGAACTGCCGTTAATTTATACGGGTGTAAAACCATCGGAACGAAAAGAAAAAGTTGAAAAGGTATTGGATAAAATGCAGATCA
>JAHEYR010000033.1 GCA_023251485.1 Bacteroidales bacterium | reverse complement strand
TTTCAAATTCATTCACTATTAAAATTGTGCTGGAGTTCGGATGAATTCGTTAAACAGTGCCGAGACCGAAAGAGCCTGCCACAAAGAATCATTTCTATTTCTTAACCCTTTAATTAACCTATCATGAAGCATTTGATGTTCGGGCTTGCATTTATTGGTACACTGATTCTATTTAGCTGCTCCAAAGTTGTTTATTCGCATAAACAAGTAATGGAAAAATATCTCAACAAAGAGGGGGTAGTTAATCGATTTGGGTTGCCCACAGAAATAATGAAAGGAGATAATACTGAAGAATGGATTTACAATTACGATGTACGCTCAAAGGATCAAAAGGATGACAACTTAAATAAAACAGAACCGGCAAATGGCACTTACAATTCAGTTGATAACAGTGATCAGATAAGCGCTAGAAATGTGGCACAATTCAGTCAGTTTAAGCGTTTCATAAAATTCACATTCGACAAGAAAGGAAACACATTAAAGTGGGACAGTCAAGGAGTAGATCTCACAACAAGAGCCAGATCTACCGGCAAAACCATCGGCCTTGTGTTTTTGCTTATTGCGGGAGGTGCTGTCGTCGTGGTGGGATTGGCAATAGCTGCATTTTCAGGAGCAGTTCATTAAATTTGGGATCGAGATGAAGCCTTAAAAAACCACAATAGATCCCCCATCCGACAAAAACTATGATTTACTCAAAAAGGATGAATTTATTTACACTTCAATTACAGTTACTTCGCTTTACATTGAATACATGCTTAATATTGTATCTTAAAAAAACGCCCTTATGAAGTTAATGAAAGCAATACAGGTAAGTTCACCTGGCGCTGATTTTGAGTTAATACAAAAAGAAATACCAGAACCAGGTAATAACGAAGTTTTAATAAAAGTTGAAGCCTGTGGAATCTGTCATGGTGACTCTATCGCAAAACAAGGACATTTTCCCGGAATAAAATATCCTATCATTCCGGGTCATGAAGTGGTTGGAATCGTCGATAAGATCGGTTCTATGATTACAAGCTGGGAAGTAGGACAAAGAGTAGGTATTGGCTGGCATGGTGGACATTGCAATCAATGCAGTGCTTGTCGTAAAGGTGATTTTGGAGCTTGTGAGGAATCGGTAACAACGGGACTACATGTTGATGGCGGATATGCCGAATATATGATAGCTCGTCCCGAGGCGATGGTAAGTATCCCAGAGGAGCTGAATGCCGTTGATGCAGCGCCACTATTATGTGCCGGACGTACAACTTTTGGAGCACTACAGCATAGTAGTGCCAGGGGTGGTGATTTGGTTGCGATCCATGGATTAGGTGGGTTGGGGCATCTGGCTGTTCAATATGCGGTTAAGTTAGGCTTTAAAACAATAGTATTATCCCGTGGCAAAGAAAAGGAAGCCCTTGCCCTCAAACTGGGTGCTCATGGGTATATTGATACCGATGCGGGTGATGCAGTACAGCAATTATTGAATTTAGGTGGTGCCCGCGTTATCCTATGTACGGCTCCAAACGGAAAAGCCATTGCTGAATTAATTCCGGGACTTGATCGATATGGAGAGGCAATCATTGTAGCCGGTGCCAACGATATGATGCAGATTTCACCAATGCTTCTATTAGGTGGACAACGTTCTATCAAAGGATTTATCAGTGGGAATATTGAAGAGACCCTCAAATTCAGTGTTCTGACAAAGGTGATTCCTATGATTGAAGTATTTCCATTGGAAGAAGTATCATTAGCGTATGAAAAAATGATGACATCAAAAGTACATTTCAGGTCGGTACTGAAGATGTATTAAGTTTCAAATTCATGTTTGATCAACATTTTTATAGATTAAGTCTTTTTTCAGATGGGTGAGCTTGTCGAAATCTCATTTTTATGTCGATTTCGACAGACTCAGCCACTATCAATTTATGCCTTCATCCAAAAAAAAGGGAGTGTTTATCCTGAATAAAGGGGGCTTCATACAATAAGTATACTTTCACTTGCTTTTGCAATAAAGTCGATTGACCTTTATCGTCTATTAATAACATCAAAAATATGGAGAAATCATATTTAGTAGATGAGATAATTCTCACTCCTCTTTTTTTTCAGGATCTGACAAATACACACAAACGCTCGATTTTAGCCTACCTAAAAAAAATAATTACTTACGATAGTGGAAACGACATTCCATTCCCGTCAAAAGAAGTAGAATACTTTGAAGAGTTTTATAAGGATTTTGATGTGACGGAAAAAGAATGCGATGCTTATTCCAGAAAAAGAGAAACGGAAAATCTGTTAGAAGATTTAAGATCGTTAAGCGATTTTAACAAAAAGTTATTACGAATATCAACAATAGAATTAATAGGACAAAATAGAGCGCTAACGAAGAAGCGACAGAATTATATTAATCAATGGTTTAAAGATTTAGATTTTAGCAATGAAGATTGTTTGAGTGCACTAAATAAATTAGCATACTAAAAGAACCATTAAACATGAACTGTCCAAAATGTAATAAGCCCCTCGAAAGAGGATCAAAATCCTGTAATTTATTGTGGCTTATCACTAAATGGTGCAGCTATAATTAATGCCACTTAATGCTTTGTTTTGTAATTTTATAAAAACAAAAGTTATTGATTGCTTCAATATTAAATCCATGATTAAATAAATTAATTCGTTCAATTATGGCTATAAAAAGAGAACCCAATGAACTCCCCTTGGCTACAGGAGAATGGGGCTGGCGTTATCATCACCTTGGAATCCCTACGCAAGAAACCATAAATGATGAAACAGATATGCCACATCTTAAGATTCATGTAGGTGGTTTTGAAACGAGTCCGTATGGGATTGAATGGATGCGGTTTGATGAAGATTCACAAATTAACGAATTGATAAAGCGGGTTCCTCATATTGCTTTTGAGGTCGACGACCTTGATTTGGAACTGAGTAGGCATAATTTTAATATTATCACAAAACCCAATGCCCCTGGTGAAAGAATAAGAGTTGCAATGATTGAACATAATGGAGCTCCAATTGAACTGATTGAATTTAGAAAACCATGATCACACTAAAAAGAACTTCGTCAGATGATTTAGACTTTAGGGAATTGGTAGTACTTCTTGACCAGAATTTGCATGAGAAAGATGGTGATGAACACTTATTCTATGCCCAATTCAATAAGATTGACAGAATCAAAGAGGTTGTGGTTGCCTTTATTGAGGATACGGCGGTTGGATGCGGTGCGTTTAAAGTATATGATAAAACTACTGTCGAAATCAAGAGGATGTTTGTAAAGCCGGATCATCGTGGACAGGGGATTGCTCAACACATTTTAAAAGAGCTGGAGACATGGGCTTTGGAATCTGGGTACCCTGTTTGCATTCTGGAAACCGGAAAAAGACAGCCAGAGGCTATTAGATTATATCAGAAGGCTGGATATACTTCTATTCCAAACTACGGTCAATATAAAAATGTTGAAAATAGTGTCTGCATGAAGAAACCGCTACTTGTAGTTGGCATATAATAGTAATACTACCTTTTCCTCGCTTTGAACGAAATAAAATGATACCTTTATAGAATAACGAAACCCTTTATTTTATGACAATTCTGATATATCCGTTTCGTTTCAAAAAAATGAAATTATCCTACGCATCGCAATATAGGACATAAATTTTTTCAATAAATTTAATATCATTTACTATTTAAAAGGAGGTTCAAAATGATTAGTCAGATTATTATTATTGCAGTTGTACTCTTGTTTTTTGCAGGTATCCGAATTGTAAGACCTACCGAAAGAGGCTTGACAGAACGACTTGGTAGATACCATCGTTTTGGTAATCCCGGCTTCCATTGGATAATGCCAATTATCGAAAAGATGTACAGAATTAATGTGACCGAACAAATGGTTAATGCTGAGTCACAGGAAATCATAACCAACGACAATCTGAATGCCAGTGTTGATGCTCAGGTTTATTTTAAGGTGAAGTCGGACGAAGAGAGCGTCAAGAATTCGCTCTATAACGTAAACAACTATAAATGGCAGATTGTGAATCTGGCCCGTACTACCTTAAGAAATATTATTGGCACGTTGACGTTAAAATCGGCCAATAGCGAAAGAGGAAAAATAAATGCTGAATTACATAAAACGCTTCTTTCGGAAACCCTGAACTGGGGTATAGAAATTGTTCGTACTGAATTGAAGGAGATTGACCCTCCAAAAGATGTTCAGGAAACGATGAACAAGGTTGTAAAGGCCGAGAATGAAAAAATTGCTGCTATTGATTATGCCTCGGCCAGAGAAACTGTTGCTGATGGTGAGAAACGTGCAAAAATCAAAGAGGCAGAAGGATTTAAACAATCAAAGATCCTTCATGCTGAAGGTGATGCTGAAGCGATTAGACTGGTTAATGAAGCTGCAGATAAATATTTCATTGGTAATGCTCAGTTATTAAGGAAGCTCGAAGCCATGGAATCTTCACTTGCAAATAATGCTAAAATCGTTATTCCTACCGGCTCTGAATTAGTAAATATCATTGGCGAAATGGCGGGTGTACTTCCCATAAACAGGAAGAACCCCAATCCTGAGAACGAAAAACAAAAATAGGAAGAGGGAAACCTCTTCTATTTGATCTATCTGTTTATTATTGTAACAGTGACACCCTTATCTTCCAGCGACTTAACCAATGCCGCAGATATGCCATCATCCGTTATGATATGTTGGATCTGATCGAGTGCACATATTCTACCCAATCCACGTCGTCCGAACTTTGAACTATCCGCTAATACAACGGTGGTTTGTGCTGTTTCTATCATCTTCTGGTTTAAACGGGCCTCAGTCAGGCTGGTTGTGGTAAGTCCCATTATCGGATCAATACCATCGACACCTAAGAATAATATATTACATGACACGTCTTCCAGTATCTGTTCGGCATAAGGACCTATCACAGATGATGAGTTTTGCCTGATCTGACCACCCAGTTGTAAGACATCCATGTTTTTATGTCGCGATAATTCTAACGCAACATTGAGGGCTGAAGTAATTACAGTCAGATGCTTTTCAGGACTAATCGACCGGGCCAGCGCCAGCATGGTTGTACCTGATGCAATGATGATAGAATCATTATTACCGATCATGGTTGTAGCCATCTTCGCGATCTTGTTTTTTTCATCCGCATTTAAAGCTTCCTTTTCAGATATAGGCCTGTCATTGATATAAGGATTCGTTTTCGATCCACCACCATGTGTTCTAAACAACAAGTTCTTATCTTCCAGAAGTTTCAAATCCTTTCGAATTGTAACTTCTGAAACATCCATCTCTAAACTTAACTCTTTAACATTAACAGATCCGGCCTCTTGCAGCTTTTGAAGGATCAGTTGATGTCGTTCGCTTATATTTTTCATAATATGTAAGATGGCTTATGCTGTCAGTCCGGTCAACTAACACTCAATTAATATTGCAAATATACTTTTCATATTGTTATAAATAAATAAATTTTAAATTTTGTTTTATTTTGAATTATTATTTACGTAAGTTTACGACGTTATTTCGAAATATATCAAAACACATATGAAAGAATACAAAAGAGATGAAATAGTAAAAGCGATCTCCGATCCTGAAACTATTTGGGACATTATTATAGTTGGTGGCGGTGCAACTGGTTTAGGAGCTGCATTGGATGCCGTTGCACGTGGATATAAAACATTATTATTGGAACAGTCGGATTTTGCAAAAGGGACCTCGAGTAGGAGTACCAAATTAGTACATGGCGGTGTACGGTATCTGGCTCAGGGTGACATTGGATTGGTGAGAGAGGCATTATACGAAAGAGGGCTTTTATTGAAAAACGCCTCACATTTGGTAAAGAATGGTTCTTTCATCATTCCAAATTATGAATGGTGGGGCGGGGCCTTTTATACTATCGGTCTATCATTATATGATATTCTGGCAGGGAAGCTGGGCTTTGGCAAAGCTAAATACATTTCAAAAAAAGAGGTAATCAACAAACTCCCCAATATCAATCAAAAGGGATTGTGCAGTGGCGTAATATATCATGATGGTCAATTTGATGATTCACGACTAGCCATAAATCTTATGCAGACCAGTTTGGGAAAAGGGGCAACAATACTCAATTACTTCCGAGTCGAGAGCCTGATTAAAAATAGCCGGAAAGAAATTTGCGGAGTCATCACAACAGATATTGAATCAAGTGTCAGTTATCAGATCAAAGGTAAAACGATAGTGAATGCTACAGGTGTTTTTGTTGATGATCTGCTACAGATGGATACCCCCGGGAAGAAACCGATTGTGAGACCAAGTCAGGGTGTACATATTGTCATTGATAAATCATTTATGCCAGGCAATAATGCCATCATGATTCCTAAAACGGAAGATGGCAGAGTGCTGTTTGCGGTACCTTGGCATGATAAGTTAGTAGTTGGAACTACAGACACCCCCATTAACGAACACAATCTGGAGCCAAGAGCTTTGGAAGAAGAGATAGACTTTATCTTACGTACAGCGGAAAAGTATCTGGCAAAAGCACCTACGCGTAAAGACGTGCTGAGCATATTTGCAGGTTTACGCCCATTAGCAGCACCGAAAGATGGCTCATCGAAGACCAAAGAGATATCCAGGAGTCATAAACTCTTCGTTTCCAAATCAGGTCTGATCACCATAACAGGTGGAAAATGGACTACCTATCGCAAGATGGGAGAAGACACCGTTGATAAAGCTATTGAAGTTGGCAAGCTCCTCCCCCATCCTTCGATAACAAAAGATTTGCCAATACATGGAAGCATAAGAGACATATCGCGCAAAGATCATTTGCTGGTATATGGAAGTGATGCAGATGAATTGCTTGACTTAATTGAGGAGAATGCTGCATGGGGTGAAAAGATTGATCCGAGGATGCCTTATATCTGTGCAGAAGTGGTTTGGAGTGTCAGGCATGAAATGGCACGTAATCTGGATGATATTTTGGCTCGCAGAATAAGAGTACTGTTTCTGGATGCCCGCATGGCTATTGATATGGCACCAAAAGTAGCAAGTCTGATAGCGATAGAACTTGGAAAAGATAAAATCTGGGAAAACGACCAGATTGAATCATTTACACGTTTGGCCAATGGATACCTACTCGAGCCCTATCAATCTAAAACAAAAGACACTAAAATCAATATATTGGAATAGTTTCAACGCTTTCCAGACATTTTTAAGCAAATAATGAATAGTTTTAAAAATAAATGAATACTTTCATCAAATTGAATCAGCCAATCCATCATGCATCATAACAATACTGATAACCAGCAACCTCTATAATTCACAAATCAAGAACAACTATGGAATATTTCATTTTAGCATTAGACCAAGGGACAACAAGTTCTCGCGCTGTTGTCTTTGATCATATGGGGCAGATAAGATCTGTTGCACAAAGAGAATTCACCCAAATATTTCCACAACCAGGTTGGGTTGAACACGACCCAAGCGAAATTTGGGCAACGCAGGCTGCTGTTGCCGCCGAGGCAACTGTTAAAATCGGAATAAACGGAACAAATATAAAAGCAATCGGTATCACCAATCAGCGCGAAACAACAATCGTATGGGATCGCGAAACCGGAGAACCTGTATATAATGCAATTGTTTGGCAGGACAGGCGTACAGCATCTTTCTGTGATAAGTTAAAGCAAGAAGGACAGACAGACCTGATCCGCTCTAAAACAGGATTGATCATAGACGCTTATTTCTCAGCATCAAAAATAAGATGGATACTCGACAACGTTGAGGGTGCCCGTCAAAAAGCGGAGGCAGGTGAGTTGGCTTTTGGTACTGTTGATAGTTGGTTGGTCTGGAAATTCACGAGAGGACATATTCATGCTACTGATGTTACTAATGCCAGTCGGACGATGCTGTTCAACATCAAAACACAGGAATGGGATGATGAATTGATCGCCCTTTTTGATATTCCTAAAAGTATGTTGCCCGAAGTAAAACAGTCGAGCGAAATATATGGAGAAACAGCAACTACAATTTTTGCTTCGAAAATCCCCATAGCAGGTATTGCAGGAGATCAACATGCAGCGCTATTCGGACAGATGTGCATAGAGAAAGCCATGATTAAAAGCACCTATGGTACAGGATGTTTTATGCTGATGAACATTGGTGATCAATTTATCGAATCCAAAAATAATCTACTGACAACTATTGCATGGAAGATTGATGGTAAAATACAATATGCTTTTGAGGGCAGTATTTTTATTGGCGGCGCTGTCGTACAATGGCTTCGCGATGGACTAGGCATCATCAGGAGCTCTGCAGAAGTAGAGGAGCTGGCCTCGACTGTTGATCATACCGATGGTGTGTATTTTGTACCTGCGTTTGCCGGTCTGGGTGCTCCTTACTGGAAACCAGACGTAAAAGGCGTGATTGTTGGACTTACACGTGGAAGCAAAGCAGCTCACATCGCACGAGCAGCTTTGGAGTCTATCGCTTATCAGACCATGGACGTATTAAAGGCAATGGAAGCTGATGCCGGGATGGAAATAAAAGAATTAAGAGTGGATGGAGGCGCAACTAGCAATAATTTGCTGATGCAGTTCCAGTCTGATTTACTGAATTGTAAAGTAATCAGACCCAATGTGATTGAGATAACCGCATTAGGTGCTGCTTATTTAGCAGGATTAGCTGTTGGATTCTGGAAAAACGTTGATGAGATTCAACAACTTTGGAAATCAGAAAGAGAATTTACGCCTCAAGATGATTTATCAAATGTAAAAAGAGGTATTCATGGTTGGGAAAAAGCCATTCATACTGCACAATCCTGGACTGATGAACTTCCCGAATCATCATCATTTTAATTATTCACTTTTAACATATTATCTCTATGTCACCATTCATGGCTGAGTTATTAGGCACTATGTTGCTTATTCTTTTAGGCGATGGCGTAGTAGCCAACGTTCTTTTAAATGATACGAAAGGAAACAATGGCGGTTGGATAGTAATTACTACCGGCTGGGCCTTAGGTGTTTTTGTAGGTATAACTGTTGCCGGCCCTATCAGTGGTGCTCATTTAAATCCTGCCGTCACCATAGGATTAGCTATTGCTGGCAAGTTTGCGTGGGCTAATGTTTTGCACTACATCATTGCACAATTACTGGGTGCGATGCTAGGGGCTTTCTTAGTTTGGTTAATGTATTATGATCATTTTCAACGCACGAATAAAGCAGATTCTATTTTAGCCGTCTTTTGTACGGGTCCGGCTGTAAGAAATTACGTATCGAATATAGCTAGTGAAATTATTGGTGCGTTCGTATTGGTATTTGTCGTTTTCTATGTTACCGGTGCTGAAATAACCCCAAGCAAAACACCCATAGGACTTGGTGCTGTTGGGGCAATACCGGTAGCTTTTTTAGTTTGGGCGATTGGATTATCACTTGGCGGAACAACTGGTTATGCAATTAATCCTGTGCGAGATCTAGGGCCTCGTATTATGCATGCGCTATTACCCATTAAAAGCAAAGGCACCAGCGATTGGGCCTACGCATGGATTCCCATTGCAGGCCCTATCATCGGTGCGGCTATTGCTGCACTATTGTATCTCCTACTCCAATAAATCAAAGACAATGTAAGAGATACCATCATCTTTGCGGAAACTTTATTTCTGAGATTAGTCAACAAGTAATTCATAATGTTAAAAATGTTAAATTTTGAAAAGACATAATTAACTATTGAGGTTTTGAATAGTCTAATTCTTTTATCTAACCAAAATCATTTAACCTTATGAACAGATTATTTTTCCTGACTTTTATTTTGCTTTATAGTTGTGTATCACTTAATAAAGTGGAAAGCACGAGAGAGACGAATAATAATTCAAATGAATATACGTATTCAGATTCCGACAGTAAGATTCGTTACAATGTCACAAATGACAAAAAGGATCTGCACATAAAGTTAAGTACGTCAGAATTCACGACGATTATGAAAATAATGAGAACAGGATTAATCATCAACTTTGACCTGAACGGGAAGAAGAGTGAAAAGACGTATTTCCAATATCCTTTACCACAAACAAACCGGTTTGCCGGACAGGATATGGTAAAACAGGGAAATGGAATGGGCACAAGGTTTGATTTGAATAAATTATTTGCGCAGATCTCGGACGAAGCTATCTTCAACCGTGATGGAGAAGTTGAACAATTAAATGTTTTAGCTTCAAAATCAGACGTAAAGGTTTATATGAAGGCCGTAAATAATGAAGAAATGACCTACGATTTATTCATTCCATTGAATAAGATCTCTAAAGATGGGATTGCGTCATTATCAAAACTATCAGTAGGAATAACTACAGGAAAAATTGAGAATACCTCTTCTGAAGGTGGCCGAGGCGAAGGCATGTCGGGAGGAAGAGGTGGCAGAGGAGGCATGTCGGGTGGCATGGGCGGCGGAAGAGGTGGTCGCGGCGGCATGGGCGGCGGCGGTCGTGGAGGGAGTATGGGTGGTGGAGAAAGATCCGGAGCCTTTGACAGATCATCAATGACGAAACCTATTGAGATTTGGTTTAAACTAAATCTGCTTAAGATTGACTAACCCATCTTACAGTACGAATTTCCATAAAACAATAAAGCCGACTCTAATGAGTCGGCTTTATTGTTTTATGGAAAGAAATAAACTTATGAGTTCAACATAACCGGCATGATGAGCATAAGGATATCTTCGTCGCTGCTATCTGTATTGACAGGCAAAATGATTCCAGCTCTGTTTGGTGCTGACATCTCTACTCTGATTTCATCGGAGTCAAGATTATTCAACATTTCTAATAAGAACTTAGAATTGAAACCGATTTCAATATCATCGCCTTCATAATTACAATTCAAACGTTCTTTTGCTTCATTTGAGTAATCAATATCTTCGGCAGAAAGAATGAGCTCTTGTCCTGTCAGCTTTAATCTGATCTGGTGTGTACTTTGATTAGCAAAAATAGCTACACGTTTGATCGAGTTTAAAAACGGTATACGCTCAATAAAAAGTTTATTGGGGTTACTTGATGGGATTACTGCATCGTAATTTGGATATTTGCCATCAATCAAACGACAAATCAGCTGAAAATTACGGAACACAAACAAAGCATTCGTTTGGTTGTATTCGATACGTACAGCTAGTGCATCATTTGAGAGAAGGTTCTTCAACATATTTAATGGCTTCTTAGGAAGCACAAAACTTGCCGATGCTTCAGCCTGAACATCAGTACGACGATAACGTACTAACTTATGAGCGTCCGTTGCTACGAAAGTAATTGAATCAGGCTCCAGTTCGCAATTAACACCCGACATAACAGGACGTAAATCATCATTTCCGGTAGCAAATATGGTCTTCGAGATCGCATTAGCCAATACTGCTGACTCAAGTGAAATAAATGTAGTGTCTTCGAGCTCTGGAGATTTTGGATACTCTTCACCCTTATGACCTGTTAGTTTGTATTTACCATCACCTGCTGAAATTTCTATCAGTTGGGTATCTTCATCTATATGGAAAATGATGGGAATATCCGAAAAGGTCTTTAATGTTTCAAGAAGGATCTTAGCAGGAACGGCTATAGCACCCGTTTCTTCAGATTTTGTAAGTTCGAGTTCTACCGTCATGGTAGTTTCCAGATCAGATGAAGTTACTTTGAGCGATGTCTCGCCTACCTCAAATAAAAAATCATCGAGGATGGGCAAGGTATTATTCGAGCTGAGAACACCACTGATGGACTGGAGACCTTTAAGCAATGCTGTACTATTGATAATAAATCTCATACGTTAAGAATTTTCCTTATTATTTTCTCTGTAAAGTTATAAAAACTTAGTTTAGTTTTTTAATTATTTTTTGTACAGTCTAAATTTTGATTCCTGGCCTCGTAACAATCGGTGTATGTTTTTTCGATGCGTTAATGGAACAAATATAGCTACCAGAATTGATAGGATTATGAGACTTAAATCTTTTTCCCTGAAAACCAAAATAACTAATATAGGTAATAAAGCTGAGCTGGTTATCGAACCTACCGAGACATAACCTGTTGAGATAAGGGCGAGTATAAACCATACCAGAATAATTGGAAATGCAATTGGATACATAGCCAAGATAACACCTACTAATGTAGCAACGCCTTTACCACCTTTAAAGTTGGCAAAGAGTGGGAACACATGACCTAATACGGCAAGCGATCCACATGCGATCTTGAAATTGACTATCTGGTTTTGCGAATAATAATCAGGGGCAAAGAAATTAGCCAGATAGACTGCTAACCAAGCTTTAAAGACATCAAAAAGCAGAACAGGTAAGCCTGCTCTTGGTCCTAATACGCGAATAACATTAGTGGCACCAGCGTTACCGCTTCCGTGCTCTCTTACGTCGATTCCGTGAAAGACGATACCAATCCAAACTGCTGTTGGAATTGAGCCCAACATGTAAGCAAGAAAAATACCCAAAAAGAAACTTAGTGTCATGGTTTATTTGTTTGTGAAAAGATTTGTTGCATTTTACGTGTGAAAGATAACCGCTTATCAGGTGTAGAAATTATATATTGATAAGCTGCCTCATTATTTTTAACTGCCAGCGTTCGTTTATCTTCTTTTATCCCCGACAGAATAGTATTGAACTCTTCATTTGATGAGATAGCTTGCAAAGCACCTGATGAATAATTAAAGTAATACCAGTTTCCTTTGCTCAATTCAAAATAAATGTTTAAGATATCACCGGATCGACGACGACCTATTTCGATGTATCCATTAACATATTTATTTACAGGATACTTACCAAGACTAAAGATACCTATCGGGCCTTGTCCAATAAATGAACGCGAATCAGCATTCCATTGAAGCTTAACGTCAGTAAGCAACATCGTTTTATTCAATTTTTCCGACGACTTCTTTGATGTACCATAAAGGCTCACCTCTTCGGCAATTTTCCTAAAGTCGCTTTCACCCAACGTTAATTTGAGTGCTTTGTTCACTACAGCGCCATTTAAATTGATTCCCTTGAGATTAGCAAGTTGAAGTTCATCCTTAAACTTCTCTAAAGCTGCATCCGAGAAGAAAAAATCAAGCGCAGTAAATACATTCATTTTTAGGGAATCGGGAATGATGGAATAAGTAGTATTTCCTATCAATTCCATATTTACCCTACCAAAGTCAGCTCCTGTATTCACTTTGCCAGTGGCAGTTACCACACACCGACGATTATCAAGAACAAGTTTATCGGCAGTACTGTTTTTTGTTTCAGTTTCTTCCGTTGAAAGCACATAGCTCTGTTCCTTTGTATCATAATGGATGAAACCGGTTATTGGTGTCATAGCCAGATCGCTATAAGAAGCGGGTGTCGCAAAGAGAGGTGCATAGATGAAATTCTCCGTGATAGAAAAAGCGATGGATGCCATCAACTTGCTATTGGTCATATCGCGTGGGTCAGCACTGATCGGCAACACAACATTCATAGGATCGACTTCAGCCTTAAACTTGGTCCACTGTGGCTCATTCTTAGTTAAGCAGGTGGAGTGGATTTTGAAACCACCTCTAAAAGATAAGAACTTAGCGGAAGCTTTCAAATCAACATCACCCATAAACAAGAAAGCAGGATTGAGTTTAAATTGAGCAGAGTCGCTGATAGTTGCATGCGCATAAGTCTGCCCTGTAGTATCGACACCTATATTTGAGAAACGGATCTGTTGCGACTGTCCTGATTCATCGGCATAATCATAGATACCCGACGCGTAGTAGCTCCGAGAATTTTGAACAGTAACCTTCGCCCCATAAATGGTGTGCGACTTGTTCTGTCTGTTTGCTATGATTGTTGCATCATCGAATGCTTTCATTGAACCATTTTTCAAAATAGTAACCTGACCGTTAGTAGGGAAAAGTGCAGCATCGGCCACCTTTAGAATCTTGACATCTTCAGCATAAAGAATATTTTCTTTCAGGTCGTAAGTAGCTTGCAAAGAGGAGAACCGTAAAGGATCTTTCCCTTGCAATGTTGATACAAACTCTGAACTACTCAAATCGATATCAATCAACTCTTTTTTACTTAATTTATTGAAGTTTTGAATTCGTTGAGCGATGTTGTTTTGCAACACCACTTTTGACTGATCCATCATCCATGTAAACTGATTCATCGAACCAATATACTGGTTAACCGGAAACTCAATTTTAGCACCTTTTCCACTCGTTGCAAAGTTGGCTAAATTTTTTGTAAAATCAACATCGGATCTTGCAACTGTTGTTTTTAACACAACACCACTTCCATCTGATGCATTTAATTTGAAACTGGTGGTGTCAGTCATAAATCCTTTCTGCCTGAATGCATAGAGTTTAGAGATCATATCTGCCTGATCGAATGTGAGATGACCTTTTCCTACTAATGCTTTTGATGACAGTGTTAATAAACCTGACAAAAGTACTTTATTATTCATTATGTTGAAAGGTTTATCTTTTGCATTGGTGATATACATAATATCAGTGGCAGGCAGCCACTTCTGATAAGCACCTTCCGCTTTTACCGCAGGATAAACAACAGGTTGCGCTTGCTCGGTAATCAGAAACTTACGGGTAGGCGCGGTTAATGAATCAGGATAGAAGATGTAGTTATCCGATTCGCTTTCTGAAGTATAGGCTGAAAGACGACCATCACCACGAAGGCCATTATTGCTTAGACTGATTTTATCGTAAAACTTCCCTTTTCCGGTATAAACGGGAAGACCGGCCTCAGGAACTTTTTTAATAAACCCAAGTGAGTAATCCTTTTGTACCTTGATCGGTTCATCAATTTTGGCAAAGAGATCGCCCGCTGTAAGGGTTCCTTTAAACGACAATCCATCAGTAGAGAAACTGTTAAGACTGTCAAGCACAAAAGGCTTTACAGTATAAAAGAATTTGCTTTTAGGATAGGCACCATTTAAAATATTTTTTCTGTCATAATAGACAAAGGCATCCGTCTTTGAGTTAAAGACAGGATATTGAAGATTTTTCTTCAGTCCCGATTTATTATCAGCCTTATCAATTTGCAGATCACCGCTGAGTTTATCAACAGAACTCTTCACCGCAACTAATGGGTGGTTTCCATTCGCATCACGCTCAAAACTCTTCACCGCAAAAGTCATAGAGTCGATGATCGGCATATTTAACTTAAACTTATCATACTCAAAAGAACTTTTGTTTGCATAAAAATCGAATAGTCCAGCATGTACACGTCCGGTGAAGACAAAGTCTAATCCTTTCTTCACCACCAATTTACTATCTGAAGGATATATATGTACATTCTGTGCAAAACTGACCATCACGTCGGAAACCCCATTAATAGTGAGATCGCCATTTTGAATGTTAAGGAGAGCATTGGATGTAGAGACAACTTTTGAGTTGAACCGAATTATATCGTAGTCCTTTTTCCCACTATGGGCTGCCAGAAAATCGGCAAGCCGAGGCTTCACAACAGCGATGTTGGTATCTGGGTCAAACAGAATAAACCCATTAGCTGCCAGAATTGCTAACATTGCCCTAACCTGTTCAATAGGTTTCTTGATCTGATCAGCCAACTCGTTTACAGTAAACCGATCGACATGCATGGACTGGGTATAGAAATATACAACATTGATGGGATTAACCTCATCAATACCCTGCAGCCGGTTGTATTTTATTGCAGGATAAAAACTTGACGATTCAAACGTGGCAAGACTCTCTTTAGCTAGCCCCTTGGTCATCTCGAATCGGATAGTGTTTGTACCAAGCTTAAGATACATGGCTTCGGCTTGTATATCAAGCTTATGATATGAATCGAAGAATGGTCCTGCCGGAAGTCCATCTTCTGTCTTAGAAAACGCCACCTCCTTTGATGTATGAGTATAAAGCATCTGCACACTACCATTATAGATAGAATCGGCCTCGTAATATACAGTCACTGCAACACGGGGTGAAAGGATCCGGTCCGAACGAATAAGGAACGACTTTGAAGTCACATTAGCAAAAGGTTTTCCTGCATTATGAAACACTAATCTTGCACTCTGTGTATCCGAGCCATTCCCGATAAACCGGTTACCTTCAAGCATGAAACCACCTTCATAGTTGATATTTTCAAATATCTTATCCAGAAAAAGTTTCTTATTATACGAATCGAATTTAGGAAAGACGGCACGATCAGGCGTTGTGTTTGAAGCCTGTACCATCTCTTCAAACCTTCCTTCAAGCGGGGCTTTAAAATATTTTTTATCGATCAATTTAACTGAATCAGCTTTATAGGTGGAAAACCGCAGATTCAGTCTATAATTATTCAGAATTGTATAAACCTCATTGTGAGCAAATCCGGCACGATCCCAATATACTGTTCCTCCATTTCCTTTCCAGTGATCGAACGAAGGGTAGTATCTTCCGGAAGTCTGGAATATTTGCGTGCTATCACGACTTCCCTTACAAACCAGATCGACGGATTTAAAGACAGCATAAGGTACGCTATCAACTTCAAAAACAAAAGTGCCTTTGCTAACCGACCATTGCGTATTGACCGATTTATAGATGATATTGGTATTGAAAAGCCGGGTGGTAGCATCAACAACTTGCATCAGTTGTCGTGATTTTTTTTCATTTGCGATCAGTTGCAACCCATTCAACCAGTTAGTAATACTGCTTTGTGGTTGATTACTTTTCAGAAAAATGACAAGGGTATTAAAAAGGGATGTGTAACTAGGATCAGGCCGCATACGCATCTGAAGCATGTTATTGGCGATCTTATAAACCTGCTTCCGATTTACCGGAAGCAATCGTTTGTCGGTCAAAACAGTTTGAATAAGTGCTTCAAACTTTTGCAGCCCCTCTTTATCAAATGAAGAGGAGCTATATTGAACCAGTTCGGCAGTAAACTTTACCGAATCGGGTGTAAAACTTTTTATAATTTGTGCTTTGGCGCCAAAAGAAATAAACACCAGCAAAGCTGGCAAAAATTGTGCAGTAAAATGTAACAAACGCTTCATCATAGCAACAATTCTTCTCAGAGGTTTGATTTACCGTGTAAAGACAGCAGCAACCCAATTGTTGCGTGAGAGGTGCTTTACATAACGCATTCCAAGACGAGCTGCTTCAGCAGTAATTGCAGGCAAATCAGCTTCGTAAAAACCGCTCATAAACAGCTTGCTATTTTCTTCAAGCGCATCACGATAACAATGCATGTCGTTCAACAAGATGTTGCGATTGATATTAGCAAGGATCAGCTGATATTTTTTTCCTTTAATCGTTTCTGCATTACCCAATAAAACATTATCAACAGGCACATTATTACGTTGAAGATTCTCCAAAGCATTTTCATAGGCCCACTGATCATTATCTATGGCGGTAACCTCTTTTGCCCCCTTCATCCAGGCGAGAATTGCCAGTACACCAGTTCCACTTCCCATATCCAACATGGTCAGGCCTTTCACATCCTCATCCAGCAATAGTTCAATCATCTGAGAAGTGGTTTCGTGATGAGCTGTTCCAAACGACATCTTTGGTTCGATGACAATATCGAATTCGGCAGTAGTATCCTTTTCATGAAAAGGGGCTCTTACCATGCAACGATCAGCAATCAAAACACATGGGTAGTTACTCTCCCACTCTGCATTCCAGTTGGTCTCGGCAATAAGGGTGATTTTATGGGGGATGGTTTTAAAGAGATCTTCAGAAAAGATAGCCTCAACAGCCTGTTCATCGAACAGACTCTTTTGGATATATCCAAGCAGCCCCTCTTCGCTCTCTACAAAACTCTCACAGCCGATCTCATCAAGACGAGCCATAAGAAGTTCCTGCATCCCTTCGTCAGGAGGAAGGGTGCAGGAAATTTCGATATATTCCATTATTGGAAATTAGAAACTTTTAATAATCGTAACAAAATCAGCAGCTACCAATGAGGCACCACCAATTAATCCACCATCGATATCAGGGTTGGCGAAAAGTTCTTTTGCATTCTTAGCATTGCAGCTTCCACCATAAAGAATTGAAGTCTCTTCAGCAACAGCGATACCATATTTAGCAGCAATCACGCCACGGATAAATTCGTGCATCTCTTGAGCCTGTTGAGGTGACGCAGTAACGCCGGTACCGATAGCCCAGATAGGTTCGTATGCAATAACCACTTCTGCAAATTGCTCTTCAGTTAAAGTGAAAAGTGCATTTTCGATCTGACTCTTCACTACATCGAAATGAACACCAGCTTCGCGTTGTGCCAATGCTTCGCCACAACAGAAAATCGGTTTAATTACATTTTCGAGTGCAGTTTTAACCTTAGCAGCAAGAATTTCGTCGGTTTCATTGAAATACTGACGACGTTCTGAATGGCCTAAGATACAATATTGCACATCCATCGACTGCAACATAGTTGCCGAGATTTCTCCTGTGTAAGCACCCGAAGTGAACTGACTCATGTTTTGAGCTCCAATACTAATCGAAGTTTCGCGAGCTAAATCAACAGCCATTTCTAAATAAACTGCAGGAGGACAGATAACAACATTAGCCAAACGGCTATCCAATCCATCTATCTCTTCAAGAATATCACAAATAAGCGCTTCAGCTTGTTCAAAACTCTTATTCATCTTCCAGTTACCGGCAACAATCTTTTTTCTCATAATAGAAATTGTTAAACGTTATTAATTGTGTGTAATTTGTCCTTAATTATACCGCACCCGTGGGTCGAGCAATCCATAAACAACATCTGCAAAGATATTGATGATTACCAACATAACCGACACGGTTAACACGGCTCCCATAACAACCGGGAAGTCATATTTTTCGAGAGCATCAACAATGACAACTCCCATCCCTTTCCAGTCGAAAACATATTCAACGAACACTGCTCCTGCCATTAAGCTGGCAAACCAACCGGTTACAGCCGTAACTACAGGATTCAGTGCATTTTTCAAGGCATGCCTTGTAACAATCCTGACCTTACTCAGCCCCTTTGCTTTGGCTGTTCGAATGAAATCTTGCGACATCACATCGAGCAACGAGTTTCTTGTTAACTCAGCGACGATCCCCAATGGTCTTATGCCCAATGTAAATGCGGGTAGAATCAGATTCTTCAGATCAAGATACTCACCACGTCCAAGGTCGTCCACCGAATAAAGACTACCAAACATGCTCAATCCTGTATAGTCGGCCAAAAGGAAGGCAAATATCCAGGCAAAGAGTATGGCAGCAAAAAAAGAGGGTAACGACATTCCCAATACAGAAAAGAACAATGAAAGATGATCAAACAACGTTCCTTTTTTTATTGCTGCAAAGATACCTATCACTACACCTAATATCATAGCAAAAACGATAGAAACTAATGCCAATAAAAAAGTATTAGGCAATGCTTCTGAGATTATTTGTGTAACCTTTCGTTTACTTTGATACGACCTACGAAGATACGGTTTTTTGAGAACCAGATTACCGGTTCCTGATTTTATCAACGAAACCGGATGCCCGTATTTCAGGGTATCAAGATACCAATAGCTCTCTTTATCAACAGTATTATGCCATGACAAAGGAGATAAGTCGTTCAAAAAATTAAGGTATTGTGTCATCAAAGGTTTATCGCGCCCCAGATCTTTATTGATAGCCTCAACGGTAGCTATATCAGCTCTTTGCCCCAACATCATTCGGGCAGGATCGCCCGGAAGCACATTGAAGAGTACAAACACCAAAGTGATCACCCCAAAGAGCACCAATAATCCATATAAAATCCGTTTAACGATAAAGCTATACATCAGTCAGCAAAAATGTATTTAATGTTTAACGGGCTGTTGCTGAAGAATCTTGTTAAGCATCTCTATCGTTGGCAATTTATAGGCAGACCATTTTCTTAAAATGACACCATTTTTAATTAAGACTAGTCCCGGATTTGCACGCACCAACATTTTCAACTGAACATCATCAGCGTTGTAGAAATCAAAACTCATAGGAACCGGAGTGGAAACGAAATTATTGGTACGCCCTAAGGAAGCAGTTAACATGGCTGTATTGATTTTAGCCGCAACAACCTTATTTCCAAAAATAATAGTCTTTGCCAAAGCTTTTACATTTGTTTTGTCGAGGTTATAACTCACAATCAACAATGTACCCTTTTCATTACCTAACACCTCGCGTGTGACATCACTTCCCATCACATTCTGAATATAGAGCGGGATATCCGTTGTAGGATTTTCAACACGTTGACTTACAAAGTCCCATTGCGCCATCCATACGGCATCTTTCCATGGGAAGTTGGGAGAGAGATATTCTTTCACCTCTCCTGTTTTTTTGTTTTTATATTTCAGGAATATTTTAGGAGTGGGTGCTACTTCTGAAATCAGGCGGGTACCTGTTTTGTAAGGGAGAAAATCGATGACAGGCAACATCGCATATGAATAAACACAGAACGCAGCAAAGACGGTAATCAGGATAGCAGTGACCCGTACCTCATTTTTAGGAAGAAAACAAGGTACCGAACGTCGCCTTCTGAAAACGATAACACCGGTTAGCCCCATCAGCGCAAGATTTTTATAAAAAGTTTGCCAGTTGGTCAATTTTAAAGCATCGCCAAAACATCCGCATTCAGCAACTCCGTTAGTAAGAGCATCGACAAGGGTAACGCCTGTAAAAAAGGTCATTATACCCAATAAGACCCATGAAGTTATCTTCATCCTGACACTGAAAAGCAAAGCCAAGCCGATAGAAAACTCTACCACACAAAGGAGTATAGCAAAAAACAATGCAGCAGGAAGCAGAAAGTTGAGATGCCATACATGAAAATAATCTTCGAAACGATAAGATGTTCCAAGGGGATCAACACCCTTCACAAACGCTGAAAAAAGAAAAACAAGGCCTGTTACAACCCTACAGATATTGGCGATTTTCCTCATTGTATGTTTATATTTTTTTGTTCGTCAAGCAGAATTAATGCAAAGATGGCATAATTAATCATGTCGAAATAGTTGGCATCGATACCTTCAGAGATAATCGTTTTGCCTTCATTATCTTCTATTTGTTTCACCCTAAGTATTTTCATCAGAATAATGTCAGTTATAGAAGCCACACGCATATTACGCCATGCTTCGCCATAGTCGTGATTCTTACATTCCATCAGGCTTTTTGACTCATTCAGATATTTTGTATAAAGCGTCTCTACCTCATCGGCAGGCATAGAAGTATTGGTAGAAGTTCCCATTTGAAGCTGTACCAAAGCCATTACCGAATAGTTGATGATACCGATAAATTCGGCACGTATATCTTCGTCAACCTTTTGTGAGCCCAACTCTTGAATACTTCGAATCCGATTGGCTTTGATGTATATCTGATCAGTTAATGATGCAGGCCTTAGTATGCGCCAGGCAGTACCATAGTCTAACATCTTTTTCATGAAAATCTCTTTGCAGGCAGCTGTTACAGCATCGAATTGTTTAGAAGTATTCGCAATCATTGATTTTATTAATTTAGCAATCTGGATTCCAGTCCTGAATTGGGATGAAAAATAAATACAGAAATGATGAGTAAAGATAGTACAAAAACCACCACTCCAACACTCGTATGTGGGAACAAAGATATCAATTTAAGCCATAAAGTAGTAATGGCAATATTGAATATTACACCTGATTCGTTTTATGACGGAGGTAGAAACCTGACTGAATCAAGCTGGCTAAACAAGACAGAAGTCGCATTAAATGAGGGTGCTGACATCATAGATATCGGTGCAATTTCAACCCGTCCGGGAGCTGATGAGGTTGACGAAAAAGAAGAATTGACCCGATTAATTCCAGCAATAAAAAGTATTATAAAAAAATTCCCAGAGTGTATAATTTCTGTCGATACCTATCGCTCTAACGTTGCTAAAGCGGTTATTTCTGAAGGCGCATTAATGATAAATGATATCTCAGCAGGTACTTTCGACCCCTTAATTTTTGATGTGGTCTCTAAAGAGAACATCCCTTACATAGCAATGCATATTTTAGGCACACCACGAAATATGCAGGTCAACCCAATTTACACAAATG
>JAHEYR010000182.1 GCA_023251485.1 Bacteroidales bacterium | reverse complement strand
TTGAAAAGTAAATAGATGTTTCACCGTTGGTTAAGGCATTTTTAAGATCCTCTTCCAGTGCATGTCCCGAGACTTCTGTTCCTAAACAACCTTGCTTTCCACACATACAATGCCTGTTCTCTACCCCGAATTGCATATGTCCAAACTCACCCGCAAACCCCATTTCGCCTCTTACTATCTTTTTATCGAGCAAAATACTCATACCCAGTCCACGACTCATATTTATAATTAAGGTGTTTTCTGTGTTTTTTCCTTTGCCCAAAACGTTTTCAGCGACTCCTTGCACCCGGGTGTCGTTGTCTATGACGGTAGGGAGTAAAAGTTTCTCCTCTATATATTCAGCTAAAGGCTTATCCAGAAAATTGAAATAGGTAATCGACTCGCCGGTATTTGTGTTTACACGACCCGTAAGGCCTATCCCAATACCCATAATCTGATCTTTTGATCTATCTGATTTCGCAATGGCTCCTGCGATAAAAGCAACCACCGTATCAAGGCACTCTTGCGTGTTTTCTAAGACAAAGGTCTTATCCTGTTCGCATAATACCACATCGAAACCAATCTTTAAAATAGTAACCTGAATGCTTTTCAAAAGAATTTCAACTCCGACTGCACAAATCAACTCTTTATTGAGAGTGTATAATGTTGGACGCCGACCTGATTCGGTCTCTTTTTTCCCTTCTTCAACAACCCACTTACTTTCTATTAATTCGTTGATTAACTTGATGGCTGTGGGAAGACTAATCCTAACAACATTAGCAATTTCGGGAATTGTTAATGGACCTTCTGACTTCGAAAGATACTTTACAATTCTGCTACGCTGTTTTTGTTGGCGGCTTTCGTTGTTTGAAGACAACGAGTCTGAGATAAGGCCCGTAAAGTTCATAAAGGTTGTATTTATATTGTGCAATATTAGTATTAATTTTATCTAAAGTCAACGAGATAATAAAAAAATTTATTAAATAGGCCGAGATAAAAAAGCAGTGCTAGAAAATAATTTATAAATGACGAAAATTATAACTAAAAGTAAATTTTATAAGGGGTTAAATAATTTACCTAAAAGGCAAAAAAATGATTAACTTTAACGTCTAGACTAAAAAATCTGCTTTCATAATAATGAATGATGCACAGCCATCATAAGGGGGTGAAAATGGTTAATATCAAGAGCGTTATAATGCCCGTTACAGGCTTAACATGTACTAATTGCGCTGCGGCAATTGGGTCGAATGTTCGTAAGTTACCGGGGGTTAATGATGTTCATGTTGATTTTGCCAGTGAAAAACTCACAGTTTCTTTTGATCCGACACAACTCACCGAGATAGATATCATTGCTTGTGTAAAAAGAATTGGATATAACGTTGCTACTGGCAAGATAGAATTGCCGGTTACCGGTTTACAAGATCAGACGGATGCTTTATCATTAGAGAAAATATTGAGTAAGCAAAATGGTGTACTCGTTGCAAATGTGGGTTATGCAACAGAACGTATTCTGTTAGAATATATCCCTGGAATGACAACCATAGCAGAACTTGCCGGTATCATACGGAAAGCGGGATTCGATATTGTTCAGGTAAGCAATAACGAAGAGGTTGAAGATGTGGAAGCTCAAATAAGAGCCTTCGAACTTGATAAACAAAAGAATTTACTAATACTAGGATTGTGTTTTACTATACCGCTGATATTCTTCAGTATGGCACGCGACTTCCGCGTTGTTGGATTTAGATATGATCAATATGCAATGCTTTTTGCGGCTACGATAGTTCAGTTTGTTGTTGGATGGCAGTTTTATGTTGGAGCCTTTAAAAGCCTTCGTCTGGGTAGTGCAAATATGGATGTCTTAATCGTACTCGGTTCTTCAGTTGCCTATTTTTCCAGTCTACTTGTCACGATCGGTATTATCAATAGTCCCAATGTCTATTTTGAATCGGGGGCAGCCATTATCACGCTCATCAGACTTGGTAAGTATCTTGAGGTACGTGCCAAAGGCAAAACATCAGAAGCATTAAAAGCATTGATAGGATTGCGTGCTAAGACAGCAATTGTGGTACGTAATGGATTCGAGATTGAAATTAGTATTGAACAAGTTGTTGTTGGTGATACCATTATTGTGCGTCCAGGTGGAAAAGTACCTGTAGACGGAGTCATTAGTGAAGGTAGATCCACATTTGAAGAATCGATGATTACCGGTGAGTCGATGCCTGTTAGCAAAGGTCCCGGCGATGAAGTAATTGGTGCTACCATAAACTGCGATGGATTGATCAAATTTGAAGCAACCAAAGTTGGGAAGAACAGCACCTTAGCGCAGATTGTGAAACTTGTTCAAGAAGCGCAAGGGAGCAAAGCTCCTATACAGAAGCTGACCGACGAAATTGGTAAGTACTTTGTGCCAATTATTATCGGCATCGCTTTATTTACTTTTCTGGGATGGATGTTTGTTGCCAATATAGAATGGACCGGAGCGATGATAAATGCTATCGCTGTTCTTGTCATTGCATGTCCATGTGCTATCGGTTTGGCAACACCTACTGCAATCATAGTTGGCACATCAAAAGGAGCCGAAAATGGTATTCTATTCAAAAATAGTGAGATAATGGAACGCGCTGGTCGCGTTAATATCGTTGTATTGGATAAAACGGGTACCATCACGCGTGGAGAACCACAATTGACAGATATTATTTCACTGGATAATCAACACATTGAAGATATTCTTTGTCTGGCCGCCAGTGCTGAACATGGTTCGGAACATCCTTTAGGTCGTGCTATCGTTAAAGCGGCTCAAGATAAAGGATTGGTAATTAAAGAGTCTAAAAAATTTCGTGCCTTTGGGGGATTTGGTATTCGTGCCAATGTAGGGGATCAAACAATTATTATTGGAAATCTGCGCATGTTACAAAATGAAGGTATTGCCACAGAGGCACTTCAAGCAGATATAATGAAGTTGCAAACCGAAGGAAAGACTGCAATGATTATAGCCGTTAGTCAAGTTGATGGAGATGAACCAGCAAGGCCAATCGGAATAATAGCGGTAGCTGATACTGTAAAGCCCGGGGCTAAAGAAGCAATAGCAGAACTGTATCAATTGGGTCTGGATATTGTGATGATTACCGGTGATAACAAATGTACTGCTGATGCCATCGCCAGACAAGTGAATATTGATCGGGTTATTGCAGAAGTTTTACCTGTAGATAAGGCTGAAGAAATAAAGAAGATTCAAGCTACAGCAGCGCTAGGTAATTATACTCACCCAATTGTAGCGATGGTAGGTGATGGCATCAATGATGCACCTGCACTGGCACAAGCTGATGTGGGCATTGCTATTGGTACAGGGACTGATATAGCCATGGCAGCTGCGGGGATAACATTGATTAGTGGGGAGCTTTTGGGTGTTGGACGTTCTATATCATTGTCACGGGGTACACAGCAGACGATCGTACAGAACCTGATATGGGCACTATTTTATAATGTAGCATTGATTCCTATTGCTGCATATGGTTTACTAAGTCCAATGTTTGCTGCCGGAGCTATGGCATTCAGTTCAATTTTTGTGGTGACCAATAGTCTTCGTTTACGGGCGTATAAGATGCAGACATTTGCTCCGAAAAAAACGCTGTTGCGTCAGACATTGGAACTTTTACCTCGTATTATTGCACCTGCAGTAGCATTGGCAATACTGATCATTGCACCAATGGTATTTATGCCTGGTAAAATGGAAATCAGAGGAGCAAATACGGGGAATATGACTCCACTCTTAATGATGATAATGGCTCTGTCGAATGCCTTGATTGCTATTTCCTATGCATCCATTCCTTTCTTCCTGATTGTTTTTGTCAGAAAACGGAAAGATATGCCTTTTACATGGGTGATTTTTCTGTTTGGATTATTCATTATGGCATGTGGAACAACACATCTTGTCCACGTCATTGGTCTTTGGTGGCCGGTTAACTGGTGGCAAGCTACAATAGATTCAATATGTGCAATCATTTCTTTGGCTACAGCAGTGGTCGTATGGCCAATATTACCTAAACTCCTTTCAATACCCAGTCCGAATCAATTGAGGATGGTTAACACGGAGCTTCAAAAAGAGAAAGATAAACTTCTTCATACGCAAGACCAGTTACAAAAGGCTTATGATGAAATAGAACATCGTGTGAAAGACCGAACTGCAGAACTATTGATTGTTAATCAATCACTTCAGAATGACATTGCAGAACGCAAACAGGCGGAAAGGGCTTTGCAGGAAAGTGAACGTCGACTCTCTTCAATATACAAAACTGTTGGAGATGTAATTTTCCATTTAGCGGTTGAGTCTGATCAGCGTTATCGTTTCATCTCAGTTAATCAGGCATTTTGCAGGATTACAGGAATTAGTGAGGATTTTATAGTCGGAAAACTGGTTAACGAAGTTATCCCCGAATCTTCTCTTTCTATGGTACTAGAAAAATATGATCAGGCTATTAAAGAAAATTCAATTATTCGGTGGGAAGAAACTTCTGAATACCCAGCCGGACAGGTAATCGGCGATGTAAGTATAGCCCCGGTTGTTGACGATAAGGGACGCTGCACGCATCTTGTTGGTTCAGTTCATGATATTACGCTATATAAGAGAGCGGAAGAAGAAATAAAAAGACTTAACGAAACACTGGAGCAACGCGTAATTCAACGTACAGAACAACTCGAAGCAGCCAATAAAGAATTGGAGGCCTTTTCATATTCTATTTCGCATGATTTAAGGGCTCCATTAAGGCATATCAATGGATTTATCAATTTGTTCCTTGAACATAAGTCATCACAATTAACCGAAGAGGAACAAGGTTATCTTGATGTTGTTTCGAATTCGTCCGAAGAATTGGGGCGGTTGATAGATGCATTGCTCTCTTTTTCAAGACTTAATCGATCGGAAATCCGAAAATCAGAAACGGATACTTTACAAATAATTAATCAAGGATTAAAACTCTTTGATCAGGAAATCAAGGATCGATCTATTGAGATAAAAATCGGCTCTCTTCCTGAAACTTATGGAGACTTCCAACTTATTGGTCAGGTATGGACTAATCTGATATCGAATGCAATAAAATACACAAGAAAGAAAGAAGAAGCCATTATTGAAATAGGAAGTTATGATGAAAAAAATGAAACAGTTTTTTTTATAAAAGACAATGGCGCTGGATTCAATATGAAATATGTTGACAAATTGTTTGGGGTATTCCAGCGGCTTCACAAACCACGCGATTTTGAAGGCATAGGAATTGGATTAGCAAATGTTTACCGAATTATAAACCGCCACGGAGGTCGCTGTTGGGCAGAAGGCGATGTGGATAAAGGTGCCGCTTTTTACTTTAGTATACCCAAAAATGAAAATGTTTGATTTTTAGTAAATCGATCAAAATGAAAAAAGTTGCAATTATTTTTTTATGTTTAGTTGAGGGAATTATTTTTTCAACAGTTTATGCTCAAGATACGCTGAGCCATAAAAATGTTGATAAACTTTTTGAATTAAACCTCAATGAATTTTTAAATGTTGTAATTACGCCATCAAAATTACGCCAGTCAATCAATAACATTACTCAAAAAGTCGATTTAATCAGCGCAAAAGAGATTGAAACAACTGTGTCGGGTAACCGTAATGTTTGCGAGGCAATTGCAAAACTTCCCGGTGTATCGGTGAGTGTTCTTTCTCGTAACGATGCAAATTGGGGAACCTATGGAGGTATTGGCCCTAAGTACAGCACATATATGCTTCAAGGGGTACCCATCGATGCATTTGTAGATCCAATGTCGCTCGATCTGAATGCCATTGACCATATTGAAGTTCAACGTGGCCCGGCTTCTGTCATTTATCCAAATTATCTGTCGCAAGATTTTGCCGGTAGCCAATGTCCGCTCGCAGGAACAGTAAATCTTATTCTTAAAGACAAAGTAGAACAACAAAAAACAACCTTTCAATCATCATATGGTTCTTATAACACGCTTAACAGTCAACTATTTCATCAGAACAGATTAGATCGGCTTAATTATTTTTTTGGCTCAACCTATGAAATGTCTGATTATACCAACTACGGTATTGATGGATCATGGTTAAACATGAAAAAGAAACCGGAATATCAAAAGACTAAAATTTATGGTGGATTGACTTTGTTTTTGGATAAGACCGAAAAACAAAAGCTCACTTTTTTTGGTCAGGAAACATGGCATAATGGAGATGCAGGACGCGTGTATAAAGGATATAACAATAAATACGGAACTATAAATGTGGGTTATGATATTCAATTCAATGACCAGTTTAGTATGCAATCACATTTTGGTGTTCGCTCTTATGATCGGTCACTGCAAGAGAGTAACTTTGGGGTGATAGATACGTTGAAATCA
>JAHEYR010000181.1 GCA_023251485.1 Bacteroidales bacterium | reverse complement strand
CAGGCACATCTTCTATCTTTAATCTGTAGACACCCGATAAACCGACTTGATTTTCGAAATGAAGAATTTCTGTTCGATGGTTATGTAACCCGGTAATGCCAAGGCCGAGACCTATTGATAAAAGGGCGACGACCACACCCTGAACATGTCGAAGCCTGAATGGTAATGTCCTTAACTGAAGATAATGGAAGATAAACAGGAAAGGAATTGACAATGTGATAATCCACAAACCGGAATGGAATGGGATGTTTAAATAGATTCCAGCAACGATACCCACCACGAATGGAATAAACAGACGTACAAACGGATATCGTTGCCAGTTTTTCATACTAAACAACTCAAAGGTAGTATTTATAAAGTTTTATGGTTTAAAATAAAATGGATTTTTATAGGTCATATTCTCTCCATTATCCATATAGACACTTAAATTCGGTTGGTTTAATGTTTTTATGATTTTATCGGCAGTGGTTTTGGTCGCAACATATTCGATAGTGAGAATTGGTTTGCTATCTTTGCAGGATGCTTTAAAATTGATCACTCCTTTATCTCCTGAGATATGGCTCATTAAATATGAAATCCATTTAAAGTTGTCACCAATGATCGATTGATGAAAGTCGAGTGACAGGGTCTTTACGATCTCTCCTTTATATGCATCCTTGTTGCTTAAAGCAATATCGAGCATGGGGTATTGTGAATCGATCAGCTGAACGGTACTGGTTTCTTGTTTGTTGTTATTCGTGGTTGCTTTGAAATTGGTATGTTGTGCCGATTCGGTCAGGTTATGCTTGAACTTGTACTCCTGATTATTGATGAGTGAGACTAATTGATCTGACTGGATGAGGTTGTGATTGAAGTAGATGGTTGTCATGACGGGTTCTCCGAAGGTGGTAGAGAAGGCATAGATGCCATTGTTATCCGCAAATCTCCCTGCTAGATGATCAACATCACTGGGATCAAAAAAATGGTCAATGCCAAGCGTGATAACGTCTACGTTTTTATTTAACGCATTTGGAAATGAAATGACTCTGCTTGTGGGTTCGAAGATCTGCCCTTTAATCTGATGAGCCGTAGTTAATTTTGGGTCGAAAAAGATACGGGCGGTGTGTTTCCCTGCAAAACATGAAACCCCAACAACACCCTTCACTTCCTGCATTCGGGTTGCAAAACTACTGGCACTGCCAAAACAGTTGATGGCTGAAAGATTCTCTTGCATAAAAGATTCAGCTCTTTGCATCTGTTCAGGTTTTCCCCACTGCTGATTGATGGTAGGGATTTCATTGTAGGATGAAATGATAAAACCCATTGAAATCAACATGATGATGAGTAGCGAAGGGACCCAACGGATATTCTTTTTATTAAATGAAAGTGTTTCTTTTTTAGGACAGTGCGTGATGCATTCACCACATAAATGGCAGTCAATGTGGCTTACTGTCGATGTCGCCGAAACATTGATATTCATTGGACACTTCCGATCGCATATTTTGCAATCAATACATGTCGAATTGTTTCTAACCACCTGAAGTCCAATGACAGTGTATGATCTGGTCTTCCATACCTCAACAACCATTGCTGCAAAGATGATGATGCCCACGACAGCGATCCAACTTGTTGAGAAAGCCGCAAAGTAATTGAGAACCGTAATGAGGATGATGGCTGGGAGCCAGATTGGAAACAGTTTAAAGATGTTGGAAATGGCTCCAAGCGGGCAGATGTATTTGCACCAGAAGTTTGTGATGAATAACGGAAGGATGAAGACAAACAGAAGTGAGATAGAGGCTGTGATCCAGAGAATGTCATTGCTATGGCTGTTCATCATGGCAAAGTAAGGGTCGAACTTCTTACAAAACAATTCACTGGAAGAAATGGTGAAATAGAGTGTTGTAAAGAGTAGTGCGTATTTTATGATTCGAAGGGCCTTGTCTAACCAGAAAGGAGGAATCCAATTGATCTTTTTTATCTTACCAAAACGACTCATCCATTCTGAGAGGGTGCCGATAGGACAAAGATGACTGCAAAAAAGCTTTCCTGCCAGGATAATGCCTATAATTAGCATGATTCCGAGTGAGATCTGGCGGGTCGTCATGGAGCAAGCCAATGAGTTTGATACAAGGTAGCCCATTGTTGCCTGAAGTCCGCCAAAAGGACAGAAAGCTTCGATGTCAGGATTGAAGGTGTTTGAAAAGAGAGGCACAACTAGCGCATATAGCACAATAGCCAGAATAATGATTTGAAAAGGAAGTCGATATAGATTTGTTTTGCGATGCATGGTTTGTTAGGTTTGGTGGATTCGCTAACAAAGTTCAATGTAATTTTTTTTAATGCCTAATATTGTGAAACTATTAACAATAAATTAGCAAAAGGCAATGACGGAAACAAAAAATAGACTGATGCGGATTTGTGACCTACATCAGTCTATTTTATATCTGAATTGTTCAATGATTTAAAATAAAACCTATCTGCTCGATGATTCGATTTTTAAATAGAATCCTGAAGTGTATAAAACTCATCAGGATCGATTTCTCTGTTCGAAATATAACGTTCCCATTTTTCGATTACCTGCTGCATATCAGGAGCCAGTTCTGAATCGAAGAACAGATATTCTCCGGTAATGGGGTGTTTAAAACCTAATGACTTTGCATGAAGTGCCTGTCGGGGCATGATGGCAAAGCAGTTTTTGATATATTGTTTGTATTTGGTAAAGGTCGTTCCTCTGAGCAACTGATCGCCACCATAGCGTTCGTCATTGAATAATGGATGTCCCAGAAATCGCATATGTGCTCTGATCTGGTGGGTTCTTCCGGTCTCGAGTACACATTCGACCAGTGTGACATACCCAAATCGTTGTAGGACTTTGTAATGAGTAATGGCCTGTTTCCCGATACTCCCGTCAACGTATACCATCATTTGGCGACGGTCTTTTGCACTGCGACCAATATGTCCGATGATCGTTCCCTCTTCCTGTGCAATATCACCCCAAACCAAGGCTCTGTATTTCCTGTCGATCGTATGGTTGAAAAACTCTCTGGCCATCCGTGTTTGAGCCAATTCCGTTTTTGCGACCAGAATAATGCCGGAGGTGTCTTTGTCAATTCGGTGAACGAGATACGGCTTTACATCCGGCTGGTCTCTGAAGTGCCATGCGAGGGCATTAACCAGGGTTCCTGTGTAATTGCCATATCCCGGATGTACCACCATACCGGCTCTTTTGTTGATGACGATGATATCGTCATCTTCGTAAGGAATTTCAAGTGGAATATCCTGCGCGATGATTTCAATCTCGCGTGGAGGATGGGGCATTACGATGGAGATCTGATCGAGCGGCTTAACTTTATAGTTTGGTTTTACCGCTTTCTCATTGACCAGAATGTTTCCGGCCTTGGCTGCATTTTGAATCTTATTTCTGGATGCATTTTCGATTCGAGCCATTAGAAACTTATCGATACGGAGTAATCCTTGTCCTTTGTCGACGGTTAGTTTGAAATGTTCATAAAGTTCGCCCTCTTCGCTATTATCAGAAGCTTCTTCGATCTCAGGATCGAAGTCTTCCATTTCATCCGATTCATTATAATTGGTCATAGAGTTGTTTTCGGTAAAGTCAAATTTTATTATTTCTTAAGCGTTTCTTCAAGCAACATGCTGAATAATTTGCTGATGGGGATTTCTTTTGCTGCTGCTTGTTTTGGAACCAGACTGGCTTCGGAAAGACCGGGTACGGTGTTAACTTCTAAAAACCAGAATTTATCCTGACTTAAGAAGTAGTCGAAACGTACAACACCTTTGCAGTTAAACTTGTTGTAGAGAAACTCAGTTAGTTGTTGACATTCTTTGGTTTGATCAGCAGAGAGTGGGGCAGGGGTGATCTCGTCAGCTAACCCCGATGTATATTTTGCCTCATAATCGAAGAACTCTTTTTTACTGACGATTTCGGTGATGGGTAAAACAATAACTTCGTTCCGGTATCTGAAAACACCACAAGCTAATTCGCGCCCCTCAATAAACTGTTGAATTAAAACCTCATCATCTTCTTTAAAAGCGTTGGCAACAGCCTGCTCCAGTTCATCGGCACTTTTAACTTTGGATACGCCGCATGAAGAGCCCGATTTATTTGGTTTTACAAAACAAGGTAGTCCGGTTTCTGCTAAAATAGCTTCAGGCTTTATGGCGTCATATCTTCTTAAAAGGACCGTAGCGGGTACATTCATGCCATATTGAATGGCCAGATCATTGCAGAAATATTTGTTGAATGTCAAAGCTGATACCGTCAGATCGCACGAAGTATAAGGGATTCGCATTAAATCAAAATATCCCTGAAGCTTTCCATCTTCACCGGGAGTGCCGTGGATCGCAATAAACACCGCATCAAAAACTACTTTCTTCTCCGGAATCTGAAGTGAGAAATCATTCTTATTGATATGGAAAACAAGTCCTTGGTCGGTAGTGTAGGTCCAATTTCGACCTCTGATGAGAATAGGATAAACGATATATTGCGTAGGATCTATGTTTTTGCGGATCATGACCGCACTCTGCATAGATACTTCATATTCACCTGAATCTCCGCCCATAACGAGGGCAATAGTCTTTTGCATATAAAAAAGCTTTTTCAATAATTCTTTTGCAAAAATACTTTAAATGAATGAATTGATGTCATTGTTTGTGAAAATAGAACAAAATCATCTGATTGGGTCATTGCAGATAATTCATATATTTGCAACCGATAGTAGATTCAGATTCTGCATAAAAATCTTATTGGCTATTTTAAAATAATCTGGGTTCTGGTTTCGTTATAAATATTTACGGTCATGAGTGTTGGAGAATTTGTGAAATCGCGCCTCTTCTTAAGGCATTTTTTAATATCTGTAGTCCTTACAGCCATCATTCTTTTTGGTATATTTAAGATATTGGCTGCGTATACTTTTCATGGTCGCGAAGTAATGGTACCCGACTGTACCGGATTTACCCTCAGTGAGATCAAAAACTCCCCTACATTTAATGACTTCGATTTCGTGGTAGTCGATTCAGTTTACGATCCTCAGAAAGAAAAAGGAACCATTGTTACGCAGGATCCTTTGCCTAAGTCTAAAGTAAAAGAACATCGCAAAATATATTTAACCGTTATTGCCAGCGTGCCCGAAAAGGTGTCGATGCCTGATTTAAAAGATCTGACGCTGCGTCAGGCTATTGCAACGCTACAGACCTTTGGACTTGTCATTGGAAAGATGGAGTATGTTCCGGATATTGGAACCAATGCCGTATTAAAACAGTTATATCAGGGACGAGAAGTACGACCGGGCACCATGTTGGAAAAAGGTGCTGTTATTGATCTCGTTCTGGGTATGGGCGTTGGTGGAAGTAGAATCCAAATGCCGTTCCTGATAGGAATGAGTCGTGCTGAAGCACTACGTGTATTGGCTGCAGACTCGTTGTATGTGGGAGCTGAGATCTATACCGATAAGAAAGATACCGTCAATGCCAGAGTTTACAAACAAAGTCCTGATTATTCATCCGGATTGTTGTTGAATGTAGGCCAAAGTATTGATCTCTACTATAAGAGTGATGCCGGATTTGATTGGAATACGTATATGAAGACTTTTGATACTACCCGGAAGTCGACCACCGTAGCTCCAAAACCAGCGCAGAAATCAACCTCGTCAAAGGATGAGTTTTAGCTATTCATTATGATAAGGCTCATTCTTTAAAATCGTGAATGCTCGATAGAGCTGTTCGGTGAAAAGAAGACGAATCATCTGGTGGGAAAAGGTCATCGCCGACAGTGAAAGTTTTGCTGTTGCCTTTGCATAAACGCTGGCTGAAAAGCCAAATGGACCGCCTACGACGAAGGCTAAATGTTTTATGCCACTATTCATGTGTTGTTGTATGTTTGCAGCAAACTCGGTAGAGCGATAGATTTTCCCTTTTTCATCGAGTAATACAACCTGTTCACATCCATCAACAGCCTGAAGAATTAGGTCGCCCTCTTTTTCTTTTTGTTGTGCCGGCGAAAGGTTCTTGGTGTTTTTTAGTGCAGGAATCACCTTGATGGAGAAATTGATGTAATGAATAATACGTTGTTCGTACACATTTATTCCACGTTGGAGATAATCTTCTTCTGTCTTTCCAACTACTATAAGGCTGATTTTCATGCTGAGGAATCTTTCAGGGGTTAAAATTAGAATTCTCTTCTTTTTTCGAAAAAAATAAATGCAAATTAAGCTATTTTTGTGATAACGTTTCAAAAATGCAAAGTTTCGGACTTGAAAGCCCCCTGTTGAAATCATAAATTGAAAAATGTGTCATTTGGTTCGGTTTTTGATGAAGATTAATTAAATAATGATGTCATGAAAAAAATCATAATCATTCTGCTAACAGTTTTTTCTGCTTTTC
>JAHEYR010000180.1 GCA_023251485.1 Bacteroidales bacterium | reverse complement strand
ATAAAAAGATAGTAAGAGGCGAAATGGGGTTTGCGGGTGAATTTGGACATATGCAATTCGGGGTAGAAAACAGGCATTGTATGTGTGGAAAGCAAGGTTGTTTAGGAACAGAAGTCTCGGGACATGCACTGGAAGAGGATCTTAAAAATGCCTTGATCAATGGTGAAACATCTATTTACTTTTCAAAAGAAAGCAAAGAACCTGTAAGATATGATGCAATACTTGATGCCGCAATCAATGGAGATTCACTAGCCATTAACCTCATTCAGAAACAGGGTGAGAAATTAGGTTCGGCTTTAGGAAATATCATTAATCTACTGAACCCAAGTTTGATTGTGATAGGAGGAAAATTTGCTCGCGTAAAGGATATCTTAACAGATCCTGTAAAGATGGGGTTAAAGAAAACAGCACTGATGAATGCAGCCAATGCCTGCAAAATTGTTAGCTCAGAACTATCCGCGCAAGCGGGACCACAAGGTGCCGCATGTTTGGTGTTTGGGAAAAATGAAATGATATAATCACCTCTACACAAGTATGATATTATGATAATCACTATTAAATCGAGACTAAACACACTCCAAATGAAACATCTAACCTTCTGTTTATTCATTTTACTTTGCGGGGTGATAGATGGAAAGTCAGCCTCACCGATCAAAGAAAAGGCAAAGTTGATGTGGTTTGATGGCGAAGCAAATTTTAAACGTTTTAGCAACCCTGACTCCATTGACTTTTATCTTGAAAAGATTAAGAAAATTGGATTTACAGATGCTGTAGTTGATATCCGACCTATCACTGGAGAGGTGTTCTATAAAAGTGAATTTGCACCCCAGATGAAAGACTGGGATGGATTTGTCAGACCTGATTTTGATTATCTGGCTCACTTCATTCAAAAAGCTCATGAATTGGGAATGAAGGTTCACGCTTCATTGAATGTGTTTGTGGGAGGACATAATTTCTTTGATCGTGGACAAGTTTATACTTCGCACCCTGAATGGGCTTCAATGGTCTATACTCCGGATAAAGGCATCGTATCTATTATGACGCAGAAAAAGAAATATTCTGCCATGATCAATCCTATTAACAAGGATTTTCAAAAACACATACTCAATGTACTAAAAGAAGTTACCCGGAAATATCCAAAGCTGGATGGATTTATCCTCGACAGGGTTCGTTATGACGGAATCACAGGTGATTTCTCTGACATTTCCAGAACGACTTTTGAAAGTTATATTGGTCATAAAGTTGAAAACTATCCAGCTGATATTTATGAATGGAAAAAAGACTCGGCCGGAGCAGACTATTATGCTAAGGGAAAATACTTTACCAAATGGATTGAGTGGCGAACAAAGAATATCTACGACTTTATGGTACTGGCAAAAAAAGAGATTAAAGCCATCAATCCTAAAATCTCATTTGGGACCTACACCGGTGCATGGTATTCCTCCTATTTTGAAGTGGGCGTAAACTGGGCAAGCAACAAATACGACCCATCCAAAGACTATGATTGGGCTACCAAAGATTATAAGAACTATGGTTATGCTGATATGCTCGATCTTTACACCACCGGGAATTACTATACCAGTGTCACAAAAAAAGAGTATCAGGCCAATAATAAAATGGTGGTAAATGAAACCGATAGTAAGGGCGCAATAGGTTCGTGGTATTGTGTGGAAGGTTCATGTGAACGTGTTAAAGGAATACTAAATGGTCATAAATTCCTGGGTGGCATTCTGGTAGACCAGTTCTATGATAACAGGCCACAACTTTCACGAACTATCGCAATGAATCTCCAGGCTTCTGATGGACTCATGGTTTTCGACATCGTTCATATCATCAATAAAAACCTTTGGAAAGAGGTAGAAGATGGCTTTAAAATGGCTGAAGATAAAAATGCATTTAAATAATCTAAAAAATCGTTATTCTTCTCACAGATATGTCCCTGAATTCATGGCGGGGGAAGCTTGATTAAGGGCATTCTGTGGGAGATAATGAGTAATGGATAGAAATATCATTACAGTTTAATGTTTTGCATGCGTCTTTTCAAAAAGTTAATAACAAACAATGAAACAGTTTTTGCTTATATTTTTCATCACCCTCACTATAAATCTTTATGCTACAGATAAGGTTGATGTTCTAATTATAGGAGGAGGGGCAAGTGGTACAACTGCAGGAATTCAAGCAGCCCGGCTTGGTGCCAGTACTTTAATCGTTGAGGAGTATGATTGGCTGGGAGGAATGCTTACTTCGGCAGGTGTTAGTGCTGTTGACGGCAACTATAAACTACAAGGCGGACTATGGGGTGAGTTTAGGAATAAGCTGATAGAACATTATGGAAGTAACAAAATACTGGCCTCTGGATGGGTCAGCAATACGCTCTTTGAACCCTCTGTAGGGGCCAAAATATGGATGGAAATGGCTGGCAAGGAAAAGAATCTCAGCGTTTGGTTGAAGACCTCACTGGTTTCTATCAAGAAGAATAACACAGGTTGGGAGGTCGTTGTCAATAAACAAGGCAAACAACAAACCATACGAACAAAAATAGTAATCGATGGCACCGAGCTAGGTGATGTAGCAAAACGATGTGGTGTAGCTTATGATATTGGAATGGATTCGCGCACAGTGAGCAGAGAGGATATTGCTCCCGAAAGAGCGAATAATATTATTCAGGATCTAACTTATGTGGCAGTCTTAAAAGATTATGGTCGCGATGTAACCATCTCAAAACCCGAAGGATATAATCCATCCATCTTTTATTGCACTTGTAAAACACCAGAATGTAAGTCACCCAAAGAGAAGCAACGTGTTTGGGATTGCAAACAAATGATGGAATATGGAAAGCTTCCCAACAACAAATACATGATCAATTGGCCTATAGAAGGCAATGATTATTATCTGAACGTCATAGAGATGACTCCAGATCAAAGGAAAGAAGCACTAAAAAAAGCAAAGAATTTCACGCTTTGCTATCTCTATTATTTACAAACCGCTTTAGGTTTTAACACATTGGGATTAGCTGATGACGAGTTTCCAACAACCGACAAGCTCCCTTTTATTCCCTACTATCGCGAGTCGAGACGCATTCAGGGCAAGGTTCGACTCACCGTAAACCATCTTGCAAAACCTTACGACCAACCGGAGAAGCTTTACCGTACCGGAATTGCTGTTGGCGATTATCCTGTAGATCATCATCATGGACGATATCTGGGAACAGAAAGCTTACCCGATCTTCATTTTTATCCGGTTCCATCCTATTCACTTCCATTAGGTGTAATGATACCTGAAAAAGTAGAAGGACTCATTGTGGCCGAGAAGTCAATCTCTGTATCAAATCTGGTAAATGGGACAACCCGATTACAACCAGTAGTTATGCAAATTGGTCAGGCTGCAGGTATACTGGCAGGATTGGCTATACAACAACATTGCAACCCTTCAGCGGTATCAGTACGCGATGTTCAAAATCAAATACTAAAGGCGAAAGGGTATCTGCAACCATTTTTAGATTTACCAATTGATGATCAACACTTTAAATCACTCCAGCGTATCGGTAGCACAGGAATATTAAAAGGAGTCGGGAAGAATGTTGGGTGGGAAAATCAAACATGGTTCTATGGAGATAGCCTTGTAAAAACAAAAGAATTCGCCGAAGGACTCACCGCTTTTAATAAAGCCTTAAGACCTGAATTTACAGGAGAAAACGCAACTATCAATCAAGCAATCAACCAAGTATATAGTTTAGGAAAGATCTTAAAGAGTACCAAATTGAGAAACATCAACGAAAAAGCCTTCAAAACGACAGTGCAAAAAGATTGGGAATCTAAATTTGGCTTTATAAAATTTAATCCCGATAGGTATATCACCCGCTTGGAATTAGCTATCTTGCTTGATTATTATGCGGATCCATTCAACTTACAAAAAGTGGATCTAAAAGGCCGTTTCATCAACTAACAAAAACCACACACAATGAATTATTCATCCATTCTAAATAACAACCAATGAATCTATCAATTATCGACACACTGATTATTCTAGGCTATTTAAGTTTTATAATCTTCTTTGGGTTCTGGCTTTCAAAAAAAGCATCTGCCAGTCTGCAATCTTATTTTCTGGGAGGCAATACTATTAAATGGTATTTTCTTGGTTTATCTAATGGCTCCGGGATGTATGACGTTTCGGGGACAGCCTGGACTGTAGCCATTCTTTATATCTATGGTGTTAAGAGTGCCTGGCTCCCATGGCTTTGGCCGGTATGGAACCAGGTGTTTATCATGGTATTTCTGGCCATCTGGCTCAGGAGATCAAATGTGATGACTGGTGCCGAATGGATAACCACCCGTTTCGGAACCGATCGTGGAGGAAAAAATTCACACCTCATCGTAGTGATCTTTGCTTTAGTGAGCGTTATTGGCTTTATTGCCTATTTCTTTCAGGGAATAGGGAAGTTTGCTACAGCCATCCTACCATGGGATCTATCATTTACCCTTGGCTCCATCCATCTGACTTCAGAAAGTTCGTACGCCATTATCATGCTTACCCTTACAACGCTTTATACCATAAAGGGCGGTATGTATAGTGTGGTTGGAACAGAGGTAATTCAGTTTATCATTCTCTCCATCTCCAGCGTTATTGTTGCTTTTCTTGCAATGAGCCAAACCACCTCTGCCCAGATACATGCAGCAATTCCTAATGGCTGGACCGGATTCTGGCCCAGTTGGAATCTGAATATGGATTGGGGTGCTATCTTCCCCGAAGTCAACAATAAAATAGGATCTGATGGATTCGGTATGCTGGGTTGCCTGGTGATGATGATGATTTTCAAAGGCATCTTTGCCAGCTTAGCAGGACCTGTACCCAGCTTTGACATGCAGCGTGTATTATCATGCAAGAGTCCCAAAGAAGCTGCAAAAATGAGTGCTTTTACCATTTTTGTACTTAATATTCCACGCTATTTAATGATAGCAGGACTCACCGTTTTTGGTCTGGTATTGATTAACAAAAACGATCTGCTTGTAAATGGACATTACGATTTTGAGAAGATTCTCTCAGTAGTAGTTGCCAAGCATATTCCCATTGGGCTAAAAGGAGTGATTCTGGCCGGATTGCTTTCAGCCTTTATGGCCACCTTCTCTGCGTTTGTAAATGCAGCACCTGCTTATCTGGTAAACGACCTCTACAAACGATATCTTAATCCCGGTGCATCACAAAGAAAGCTTGTTAAATATAGTTACATCGCCTCTTTTGCCATTGTACTTGTTGGAGTTGTTGCCGGGTTTATGACCGACTCTATTAACAGTATGACGCTGTGGATTACCTCTTCGTTATATGGTGGCTATGCCGCAGCCAATGTATTAAAATGGATATGGTGGCGCTTCAATGGACAGGGTTATTTCTGGGGTATGCTGGGTGGACTTATTGCGGCCACGGTTGTCCCTTCTTTGGTTCCATCTTTAATTGGACATATGGGTTATGCTGATGCATTGGGCGAAGCACTTAGAATTCCTGTTGTGAATGGAGTTCCACAAATTCCTGCCATCTACTTATTTCCTGTTGTCCTTCTCTTTTCATTTGCAGGTAGTTTGATTGGATGTCTCACAACAAAACCAACCGAAATGAGTGTATTGGTAAACTTCTATCGCAAGGTTCGTCCTTGGGGATTCTGGAAACCGGTACATCAGAAAACAATGGAAATCTATCCTGATTTCAAAACCAATGCTTCATTATCAAGAGACTCCTTTAACGTGGTCATTGGTATCATCTGGCAGATGAGCATGGTTATTACACCTATCTACTTTGTGATTAAGGAGTTTACCTATGCCGGTATTGCTGCTGCTGTAGCACTGGTCTGTATGGCAATCCTTAAATTTTCATGGTATGATAAAATTGAAGATTAAATAATGAGAATTACCGGAACTTTTATTGACGAGATCTCACACGATATTCCCCATCAGAATTGGGGAAGAAAAGAGTGGGATCAAGACTTCAGACACATGAAGGAGGTAGGTATTGATACAGTAATCATGATCAGAAGTGGTTACAAACGTTTCATTACCTATCCCTCAAAGTATCTGATGAATAACCTTGGCTGTTATGAGCCCCCTGTCGATCTTTTGGAACTCTTTCTGGAATTGAGCGATCAATATGATATGCAATTCTACTTTGGCCTCTATGATAGTGGTCATTACTGGGCCACAGGAGATTTACAGTTGGAGATCGACAGCAATCGCTATGTGATTGATGAAGTGTGGAAGCAATATGGCCACCATCCAAGCTTTAAAGGATGGTATATCTCCACCGAGATAAGCCGCAAGACCAAAGGAGCTATCCATGCATTCAGAAGTCTCGGCATGCAGTGCAAGGATGTTTCTAACGGATTGCCGACACTCATCTCTCCCTGGATTGACGGGACGAAGGCAGTAATGGCTGC
>JAHEYR010000179.1 GCA_023251485.1 Bacteroidales bacterium | reverse complement strand
GAAGTAGCGCAGAAGTTTACACGGTTAATGAAAAAAGCAGGAAATACCTGCGAGCTGATACCTGTAAAAGATGCGGATCATTCATGCGACTGGCCGGTAGGTAATCCAAACTTCCTTCCTACACTTACACGAATGACACAATTTCTACAGGAGCAAAAGTTTATTCCAACGCAAAAGTAAAATTATACTATTAAATAAAAAGTGCTGTGTTCAATAATCCGAACACAGCACTTTTTTATATTATGAAATGTCAAACGCTTAAGCGCGTTGAATTATGCTTTTTTAAGACTGAAAGCAAGTAATAGTAGATAAGCTAATAAACCGACCAATACGATTAAGGATGCTCCCTGGTTGAATTTGTCAGATACAACGCCCATAAGGAATGGGAAGATAGCTCCTCCTGAAACGCCCATGATCATTAAACCGGAGATTTCGTTAGCACGTTCTGGTTTCTTCTGTAGTGCAGCAGAGAATATGATTGAGAATACATTGGCTACTGTAAATCCAACAATGAAAATCATTGCTAATACAGCCCACTGGCTTCCAAGTACAAGCATTGCGATCATAGCCGCAATTGCAATTACCATGCTTACAATAAAGAATTGACGAGCAGCTAATTTTGCCAATAGAATTGCACCTATAAAAGCGCCAAGTGTACGGGCAACAAAATATAAACTAATACCATAACCTGCTTGCTCAAGCGGCATACCGCAACGTTCGATCAGGAACTTTGGAATAGTGGTATTCAAACCTACGTCAACACCTACAACAAAAAGAATACCGATGAAAAACATTAAGATATATTTATCTTTCAACAGACTGATACATTCGATAAAAGAAGATGTCTTTCCAGTTGTTGGTTCTTCATCAATTTGCGTGAAATAGAGCCAGAAGGAAGAAATTAAAGTTACGGCTGCAAAAATAGGGAAGAGTAATTTCCAGTTTCCTAAGCTACCTGCAGCAAATCCTGCAATAATAGGTCCGAGGAAAGAGGCAATAGCTTTTATAAATTGTCCCCATGTCAAACTACTGGTCAATTTATCGCCACGAACAACATTCGTTAAAAGTGGGTTTAAAGAAACCTGCAAAATAGTGTTTCCGATACCCAGCAAAGCAAAGGCTACAAGGATTACCTCGAATTTGTAAACCAAAAGTGGAATCAGCATAGCCAGAAAGGTGATAGCCATACTTAGAACTACGGTTTTCTTGCGGCCAATTTTATTCATCAATAACCCGGTTGGGATAGAGAATACGGCAAACCACAGAAATACCATCATTGGTAGAAGATTAGCCACTGTGTCGGTTAGAGCAAAGTCGCGTTTTACATAGTTGGTCGCAATACCAACCACATCAACAAAGCCCATGATGAAGAACCCGAATAAAACCGGTAGCGCTTTTGAAAATGATGATTCTTGTTTCATTTGTGATTAATTGGTTAAAATGGATCGTTGAGTAATACTCACACAACTCAACGAGTGGTGTAAGCGGGGTTTTGATAATAGTATGAAATATTTTTACATCTTAGCGAGCATCGGCTTGATTCGCTCCCAAAAAGTAGGATCGAACATACGCGCACTTCCTAAAATAGCAGCATCTTCCATATGGTCGGATATGTGGATTTGAATATTCACATGCTGTTTTTTTAGTGCATCTTCAAGATATGGGCCAAAGAGGTTGTATGCACCTGTTATGTTTCCACCCATTACCAATGCTTGTGTGCCAAACTTAAGAAGCCATGGTGCGAGAAATTCGCCCATGTTTTGTCCATATTCTTTAAACACCTCTTTTGCATGAGGGTCCATATTAATCCGATCAGCGATTTCTTTTACTCCAGAGGTTTGGTGATTTGATAGGTCGAAATATCTTTTGATGAACCACCTGGTTGAAAATGAGTCGTCAGCGATTCCATCTTTAAAAGGAAGATGCCAAACACAACCAAATTCAGGTACATCGTCTCTCTCAACAACAACAACACCTGTGTCAACAAATGCAGAACCAAAGCCGGTTCCCAGTGTTAAACAAACAGTCCGATCTACGTTAGCAGCCTTTCCAACCCATGCCTCGCCGGTAGCAAATGCCGACGCATCGTTCATGAAACGGATGCCTACACTTTCGTCTAAAGAGAGAATATCGGTTATACGATGGGCTACGTTGATTCCATATAAGCTTTCGTATTTAGCTACTCTTTCGAATAGAGCTACACCAATTTCATAATCAAACGGACCAGGCATCGCAAATCCAATACCGGCTAATTGTTCCAAATCGATATTCATCAATGACGTGCCTAGTGCAATTGTCCAATTTTTAAGAATATCATCAGCTGAAGCTTGATTATCCACTTTATGGGTAGAGTAGGTTTCTTTTAGTATCGTCTTTTTTTCCAAGTCGATCACAGCACAACTAATATGGCTTCCGCCAATATCGGCTCCGATTGCGTATTTTTTCATTTGTTATTTAATAGAATTTTAAAATGTTAATAGAAGTTTTCTACCCGATTTATTTTTTATGGTTCTTGTTTTCAGTGTACAAAAAATGATATTAATAAGCATAAAAAGTCCGAATAATGTGACAAGTAAAAGTTGATTTGTAAGTACAATCCTCAAGGATAAAAGTACAAATTTCTTGAATAAATCAAATTGTAATTACAAATTTCTTAAAAAAGAAAAAACCCTGCCGGTTTTCGTCGGCAGGGCTCTGATATCGATGAATGGTAAATGTTAAAAGAGAGGCACTATTTTTTCTTTAACTTCCTGAAATGTAGGATTGAAGTCAAAAATAACAGCTGGTTTTAGTTCAAATAAGGGGTGTTCTCTTTTAAAACGTTTTTCACCACATCCTGTAATATTAAGCATGATAATAGCATCTTTGTCAATCGTGTTTTCGCTAACTGCATTGATGAGCGAAGCTACTGCTACTGCTGATGCAGGGTGAATGTCGTTTCCTTCACATTTTTCAAATAGACTGGCAGCTTTAAAGGCCTCATCATTTGTGGCCAGAAAAAATTCACCATTTGTGTCTGTTAGCGCATCGAAGAGTCCTCCAATGATAGAATAGGGGGGCTTACGGTTTGAAAGTACTTTCGCTGCAATTTCTTCAACTTGCAAACGGGCTTTATCATCATCTAAAGGTAGGAGAGGTCTGGAGTTTTGTTTCCAGGCATCATACATAGGCTGAAAAGGTTCGTTTTGTGAAAGCATCAATTTAGTCTTTTTGTTGCCGAATCTTCCATCCTCGATTAAGCGGAGGTTTGCTTCCCATGCCGCAATAGCTCCTGTGCCACTTCCTACAGCTTGAAAATAATAATCAGGTATTTGATTAATAAAAGTCGCTGCTGATAGCATCGTAGTTGCCATCCCATCTCTTCTGGCCACATTTTTTGCACCACCCTCCGGAATAAAACCTTCTAGTTGTGCTGCCAGATTCGATAAATTGATGGCATCAAAATAATCACTTCCTGTTTTAGTAGCAGCTAATTTAACACAATCATTCAGTGGTGCATCAAACCAAAGTGCATCCAAACAGTCTTCAGGAACGCATAATAACAAAGGAATCTGATTATCTGAACAGACTTTAGCGAAGGCTCTTGCCGTATTTCCGGCAGAGGCCACAACCAATACTTTATCATTTTCTGGCTTTAGTCGGGCGCAAACAGTGTAAGCTTCGGTTTCTTTGAAAGAGCAGGTCATATTCATGGCTCCTTTTTCGGGCCAATAACCACTTATAGTTATATATAGGTTTGATAGTCCCAACTCATTGGCAAGGCTTTCACTTTTAAAGGTGACAGGGGCAGACGATCCTTTTAATGTACGATAAATAGGTAGCCAATCAGCAAAGGTATAAATACCGTGTTCAGGTCCTTTTAATGTTAGTTGCTTTGCAGGATAAACTGCTCGGATTAAACAAGGTGTAGTCTCATTGGGTGCATCAAGAACCCAGCCTGAATCATCGAAAATGGTTCCAGTAGCAAGTGATTGTAATTTATACATAATTTCCTTCTGCATTTAGTTTGGTTGATGGCAGATTATTGAACAAAAGTAAGCAATCCCTGCTTTTGGATGCCGTCATACGAAGAATAATATCATTAATATTTTGTGCGAATGTGTCTCGTGACGAAATAAAACGACCGGAGAACGTACTGTCGCTCCGGTCGTTTTGAAGGTTCAGCATTCGGTTTTAGAAACCTGATGCTGAATTGTAATATTAAGCCTATTTAATTTTAAGCGTATATGAGAATGAGGTAGGTTCTGCATAAACGATATATTGATCGAGTGGTTTGGGTCCACAACCTGCAGATCCTGCACCCAGCGTCTTATGACTAACGCATAAAACAGTAGCACTGCTTTGAGGAAGATCTATCTTGTATTCAGGTTTTTCCAGTTCTTCATCCGTATAAGGGAGTGCTGTGATCTGCATCAGATCTTTATCGCTGGTTACGTGAATACCTACTCCGCTTTTCTGATAGATAGAAACCCATCTTACGTCTTCATGGTTTCCACAATCCATTGGCTTTTCATAAGGCGTTTGTTGTTCTGCAATAGAACTGCTGTAAGCACCAACATCAAAACCTCTTTTGCGGTCACTATAGTTTTCCATAGGTCCTCTGCCGAAGTAAGAGATTTGATCAAGTTGTTTGTTGAGCATAAACCGAACGCCCATTCTTCCAACCGCTAACTTTGGATTAGTAGAATTGACTTTGTTAGAAACAGTTATTTCACCATCACCAGTTATTGTATAAACAGCCAAATGAGTTACTTCAAAGTTGTTTTTGCCTTCACCTTTTAGGCTTACAGAAATTTGAATGGTGCTTGGGTTGACCTGATTTGCTGTTGCTTCAATAACGCTCCATTTTAACTCTTTTAATCCGTTTTTAACCCAGTCGCGGTCAGCCCACATGTCATCGTTTTTGTGTGGAGCACGCCATAGGTGCAAACGTGGGCCCCCTTCATTGGTAAGGAGTTCCTGATTGCCTTTTTTGATACTGCTAAAGGTGCCAAGATTCTTGTCGAATACAACGGCGAAATCGGTTCCTTGAACGATGGCTTGCTTATCGTTTTGCGTTAACGTAACAGCTGCTGTTGTTGCTTTAGCGGTTTCTGCAATTGAAACGGGTACTTTAAATTGTTCTGAAGCTACTTCGAATCCTTTCTTTGCCCAAAGTTCGTCGTTGTTTTGTACAAATGATATACGGACAAAATATTCAGCACCAGGTTTTGGACTTGTTATTTGATAAGGTACTTTTACTGTAGCATCACTACCGGGTATCATTTTGGGAAGAACTAGTTTACCGGTTGAAATTACTTTTCCATTTTCAGTGAGATTCCATGAGGCAGTAAAGCCATTGAGATTGATGAATTGGAAGCGATTATGGATCTTGATAACACCTTTATCTGCGTTATCAACAGAAATACCAATCCATTGGTAAGCCTTCTTCATCTCAGGGTAATGTGGTTTGGGCGAACGATCTGAGAATACGGTTCCTTTGTGGATGAAATAGTGATCATTAGGAAATTCGCCAAAACCACCACCATAAGCAATGATAGGATGTTTAGGATCTCTTCTGTTCCATAATCCTTGATCTTGATATTCCCAAATGGCACCACCTAAAAGGGTAGGATATTTATCGAAAAGGTCGTTGTATTCACCGATAGCTCCCATAGAGTTAAACATGGCGTGAGCATATTCGCATAGATAGAAGGGCTTGGTATAACTGGTGTCTTTTGCAATTCTTTCAACATCTTTCGGATGGGTATACATTCTGGAGTCGATGTCTGCTGGGTTGTTCTTCTCGATACCGAATCGTTCGTAATGTACAAATCGGGTTGGGTCTATAGCCTTGATAGCGTTTTCTGCCGCTACGAAATTAGAACCGATCCCTCCGCATTCATTTCCTAATGACCAGATAATAACAGATGGATGATTTTTGAAGTTTTCGACATTGGTGACGTTGCGGTCAACGATAGCGGCTTTCATTGTAGGCTCTTCGTCAAAGCGATGATCATAGCCATGGCATTCGCAATTTGCTTCAGCAACTAACCAAATTCCATATTCGTCGCATAGTTCGTACCAGCGTGGATCATCTGAATAGTGGCAGGTTCTGACATGGTTGCAGTTTCCTTGTTTGATCACTTCAAGGTCACGGATCATTTGGGCTTCGGTTATTGCATGTCCCACTTCCGGCCAATGTTCGTGACGATTTACTCCTTTTAGTTTTATAGGGGTTCCATTAACCATGAAGATACGGCCTTTGATCTCGATTTTACGGAACCCGGTTTTTGAAGATAAAATTTCAGTAGGTTTCGCTCCTTCGTTCAGTGTGAGAACGGTCGTATAAAGCTTTGGCGTTTCGGCAGTCCACTTGGTCGGGTTCGTTACAGGAAATTTCAGCGTGACGATTTTCTCTTCTCCTGGATTTAATGCTGGAACAGCAACTTCAGCTTTGGCTCCCTCAACTTGTTTCGTCCCATTGAATAATGTGGCAATTAGTTTTTTAGCAAC
>JAHEYR010000178.1 GCA_023251485.1 Bacteroidales bacterium | reverse complement strand
TGACTGATCGTGAAGAGAGCTGGGCAGTGACCGTTAGATTCAAACTTAGCATGCCAAGTATAAGAATGAGTACGGTTTTAGTTATGGTATTCATGATTGTAAATTAAATTATAAAATCATACAAAGTTTGTCATTTTATTCCAAGGAGTCAATCTATATTTTCGACTTAACAAAAACAAAACGATTAAAACCAATGGTAAAACATTGAGTACATTTACATTTAGATAAAGCAACAGGTAATGAAGACCTCCCATCGCTGTAATCGTAAAAAACATCAACATTGATTTCGTTGCATTTCGTCCTGATTGTTCTGCCGATTTCTCATCAGAAAATGGAAATATAGCCGGTTGCAATAAAAGAATGACATAGTTCATCATCAAAGCGGCACATAGTCCAAAAATAATTTGACCAATAACACCAGCTCCCCAAATATAAATAGTCACGATATTCACGATAATGAAAATAGGCAAATACAGCTGTACCGTTACCGCTTTAAAAGCACCGGAGATGATATGCCCCGGACGCTGAACAGGTATGGTCAGATAGATCCAGCTGGCTTTAAAGTTGTCGCTAAACCGGAGCGAAAAGGTTAATATGAAAAGGATAAAAGAGGGCACATGGATGAGTAACAAAAACTTCTTAGATTCCACTATATCTGCCATGGAGGTGTGCCCATTTATAAAAGTCATGAGGATAATGACAAAAACATAGCCTAATGCAGGATAAACAGCCTGTTTAAACTTCCTGTCGCGACTTGAGATCTGCCATATTGTTTTAAACGAAGTGCGTTCATCTAAGGAATACGTAAAGATACGCGCCAGAAAATCAACCAACGTTGCCTTTTCTGCTTTTCCTTTTTTCTTTTCTGATTTCGTATCACCCTGATCCAGTGTCGCAAGGTTCTGATTGAAACTCTTTGCTAAAACCGAGCTTAAAATCCATAACCCTAACACCGGCATAGCTACAGAAAGCGTTAGAAAAATAGCAGATTGCAAGCTAAATCCACCATTAATGATGGGGGTAAGACTGGCACTCATCCAAAAGGGTGGAACCAGATACATCCACAACTTTATTTGACTAAAGCTCGAAATCAATGCCTCATTTTCTGCTAACCTGGGCATCAGTTGATAGGCTCCCATAAATATAATCGCCATTACAATCTGCGAATAGACAATAATATCTTTCAGTCGCTCTCCTGAAGTAAACTTCATCAATAGCATATAAATGATATTGGTTAAGAAAACAGAGAATATCGTCATGAGCATCACATCGGCCAGCAATATCAGCATAGGTGCTACACCAAACGTAATAGCAAATACGATTAATGGGATGATGGATAGCGAAAGACTGATCACCATCAGATAAATCATGATGTGCATTACACGTACAAATAACAGCGTACGGGGCGTAATGGGGCGGGGCAATAAAATGGAGTTGTCTCTGGTGTCGAATAATATCGTATTAAACTCTGATATCAATCCCATGATCACCATAATCATGATAAATGAAAAGAAGATCGTTGTAAAGAAGAAGAGTGCACCGCTACCCTTCATCAGCATCATCGACATAAAGCCCCCCATCATCGTATAGATCATTACCTGCATCCCCAACGCATTTTTCATTGCCTTCTGCTGGTTGTTGTGGCCAAGTACCTTCCTATTATCCATAGTCAGTTTGGCTTGCAGGATTACCTCAAATTGATGGTAATTTACTCCGGCCCATTCCAGTATCTTTCTGAAGGGGCGAAATAGTGAAAGGATAAATTTAACCATTCTATATATAATTGTTATTCAAGGTTCCTGTTTTTATTGCTCTACGATATCAATGATTTCACCGGCACGCTGACTATGGTCACTCTTTCCGGTTAAGAAGGTGAACAGCTGTTCTAATGAGGTGGTGTCTTTTCCCTGACTCAGCTCTTCATATGAGCCATCGGCTACTACTATACCCTGGTTAATCAGGATAATCCGGTCTGATATCTTCTCAACCACATCCATAATGTGCGATGAGTAAAAGATCGTCTTCCCCTCTTTAGCCAGCTGCATTAAAATCTCTTTCACAATGATCACCGCATTGGCATCCAGTCCATCCAAAGGCTCATCCATGAATATCACATCCGGATTATGGATGATACCCGAAATGATCAACACCTTCTGCTTCATTCCCTTTGAAAAGGTATTCATCCTGTCGTGAGCACTCTGTTTCAGATCGAACAACTCAAGCAAACGGATGGCTTTATCTTCAATCCTGCTTACATCCAAACCATGTAGCTGTCCGACAAACTGAAGAAATTCCATCGGACTCAGTGTCTCATAGAGCGAAGCATTTTCCGGAATATAGCCAATATGTTCTTTTACTTTCAATGGTTCCTTTCGAATATCATAACCCGCAACCATAGCCTCACCTTCAAAATCTGAGATGATCCCTGAGAGTATTTTTACAGTAGTTGATTTACCGGCTCCATTCGGGCCAATATATCCAATGATTTGTCCGGGCAGTACAGAAAGGTTGATGTTGTGGAGTACCTTTTTCTCCGTTTTTCCATTTCTATACGATTTGGAAAGATTGTTAATGGTGATAATCGCGTTGCTCATCTAATAAAGAGATTGGTGAAGCGAAGTTACGAATTAGATTCCTAAAATTAGTTTTCTATTACTTTGAATTCAGTGCGTCTGTTTTTCGCTCTGCCTTCATCTGTTTCATTGGTGTCGATAGGCATAGTCTTTCCGTAACCTGCTGTTGAAAGTCGTGCCGGTGATATCCCTGCCTTGATCAGAAATGCTACTACCGCCTTTGCACGGTTTTCGGAAAGTGTAATATTCATTTTGTCATCACCTTGATTGTCCGTGTGACCGCTTATCATAATCTTTAAAGTCGGATTGTTTTTTAATAGCTCTACCAGTCTATCCAGCTCCGAAACCGAACGGTCTAACAACACATAGCTACCCGTTTCAAAGAATATATTGTTAAGGATAACCGCATTATTCTTTTTTATTCGTTGCAATTGGATGGCTAAAATATAAGGTTTGCTTGCCTCTTTTATTTCAGAGAGCGCAAAATGTTGCGAATAAAACAGATATCCCGGATGAGTAACCGTTAAGCTATACTCTTTTCCGGGTTGTATACAGATCAAAAAGCTCCCATCATCTGCTGATGAATAAGCACTATTCTCCACCTTTCCGTTGGCCAGGTTGGTCAATTCGAATCGGGCAGGCAAGGGGGCTTTTGTCTCAGCATCCGTGACAATTCCCTTTGCATAAGTCATCGGTTCAGGACGTATGGCAGGCGGTAATGCAAAAGAGTAGATGTCGAATCCTCCATATCCCCCTTTTTGCGTTGAGGAGATATAACCTTTGTCACCCTTAGGATTTACAATCAGACTGATCTCATCACCCGAAGTATTGATCGGATATCCTAGATTTACAGGGTTCGTCCATCGCCCATCCGGTTGTAGTTTCGTTATAAACAAGTCGCTTCCCCCCATTCCCTGATGCCCTTTAGACGCAAAATAAAGCGTTTTCCCATCGGGATGAATGAAAGGAGAGTATTCATCTGCAGTGGTGTTGACCGGTGCTCCAAGATCAACAGGAAGTCCCCACTCACCATCACTTTGTCGTGTCGAACACCAGATATCCGAACCTCCGATCCCCCCCAGTCTGTTACTTACAAAATATAATTGTTTCCCATCCGAAGAGATGGAAGGTTGCGTATCCCAGGAGATACTATTGACAACCTCTCCCAAATTCTGAGGTTGACTCCAACTGTCTTTCTGTCGTTGTGCAACATATAGATCACAACTTCCAAAACCATCATTAGCACCACATATCGTAAACCAGATCGTCTGTCCATCGGGCGATACACACAATGCACCGGCATTTACAGCGATAGGTGAGTCAAATAATAGGGGTGTTGTCTTCCATCCCGCACTGTCTTTGTGCGCAATATATAATCTTTCAGCCGGAGGATTATTTCCTTCACCTTTTATCTTACGGGTAAAGATCAGGGTCTGTTCATCAGCTGTCACCGAATTGATATACTCTTCATTCGGACCATTGATATCCGGTCCCATATTCTGCAGTGTAATCGATAGTGGGCTATGCATGATCTCCAACGCTATCTTTGCCTTTTCGATGATCTCATGTGCTGCTTTATCCTGACTTTTATTCGCTTCCAGATAACCTTCAGCATCTCTCTTAGCCTCATTGTAATTGCCCGTTTTTAGTTCCAGTTGGGCAGCCGAAAACAAAAGCTGGGTTAAAGAAGGATTAAAATGTAAAGCCTTATGATAAGCATAGACCGCTTCATTCAAATTGCCTTTATCTGTTTGTAAATCACCTTGTAACCACCATCCATCAGCATAGGTCGAATCAGCTATCAGGCAATCACTTAAAAGCAGAAAAGCCTTGGGGTCGTCCAAAGCTTGTAGTGCATTTTTTACATTAGATAGAAGTCGTTCTGCCTTATGGCGATTCTGAGCGCTGACTTTCGAAAAGTTAAACACGATCAGAACCGACAATAAGCAGACCGATAAGTATTTTCTGAACATTAGCTGTTCATCATTTTACATAACTGCATAGATTCGAACATCATCTTCTGATTGTATTCTAACGCAAGTTTTTTATAGTTGACAAGGTCAACGATGGTACCGATTAAACAAAGTCCACCTGTAAAGAAGTATAGAAGTCCCATTCCAATTTGATTCGTCATAAAACGTTGAACTCCTGCTACAACAAAAAATCCCAATAATGTAACCAATAGAATAGTTTGAGGATCTTTTCTACGTGATTGATAGACCATCACAAACTGTTTCAGTTGTTCTTCAGTCATGTCTTTTGTAGCTTGCTTGAGCAGCATAAACTCTTCTGCTTCCATGCCGCTAAATGAGTAAAAATACCTTTCGTCCATTTTGTTATTGTGTTTGCTTGTGAATATATTGCTTGTTAATGATTTGGTAGATTCTGAAATCAATTACACCCACTGCAAAAATCCCTAATGGATGCATTTGAAAAGAATGAATAATATCGCCTCTGAATAAATAAGCTATTGATCGACCTATACCGCAACCCGGACAATATTTAAAGCCCAGGTTATTAAATGGACAGAGCGTAAAATGGTGTTCGGTTGGATTGGTAAAAGCAAGCAAAACCAAAGCACTTATCCAAAATATCAGTTAGATATTGATTATTTTAAAGAACCCTGTTTTATTCATTACACCCATTTGACGCAACTATGTATAAAAGGTTTCAATATTTTATCAAAAATAGCGAATCCATATTGATAAGCAAAGTTTTTTAGGTAAAATAATAAAATAAGGCCGACCCAAATGGGAGGGCACTGAAAAAGTGATTCAGATTTGAGTCATAAATAAAAGCAGCAAAAAAAGGTAAAAGGCCTATTTTTGATGTTTTGATGAATGGGGGTGTATTGGTTGTGGATGAATTAGATGCTTGTTTGCGCCTCTTGCTTACATTAGCCATTACCAAGCTTTTTAATTCGAATGAGCATAATACGAAGAATGCACAGCTGATCTTTGCTACCCTCGATACGAATCTGTTACATTATGGGGTATACCGCAGAAGGCCAGGTTTTCTTTGTAGAGAAAGATCAATATGGTGCCTCTGATTTATATTCGTTGGTCGAATATAAAGAAACGGTACGAAACGACCGCTCTTTTGAGAAAGATTATATTCAGGGCCGATATGGTGCTATTCCATTTATTATTGGCAATCTTCAAATGCCGAAAAAGAATGGCACGAAAAGGTGAAATATCCGCTGTTAGATTTGAATTCGCAAATCGCGAATCTACACTAGTTGGAGTAGCGCTAGGGCAGCGTTCGGGGCAGAGTTAGAGAACCCGATATTGAGCCAATGTATTGACCACATTACAAGAAAATCAATTGTCAGAAATAAAAATATCATTTACTTTTGAAGAAGAGATTCTAGCAGAATGAAATATTAATCGGGATAGCTCGATCAGATAATAGTTCACCTTAGTACTATAAGTTATAACCAATATGTTAAAATACATCATCATCTTAGCGCTTTTAGTCGGAGCTTTAGAAGCCAGTAGCCAGCGGTTAGTGGTAATGAGCTTTCGGAGGATTCAAACTGAAAATGATAAATCGGTTATGATTCCTAAAACGAACAAGGATGTTAAAGGCTGTGTCGTAGTCAGAGTGGTAAATGCCAAGCCGGGATTGACTTTTGATTTTGGAGATAAGGGGCGTGCAATAAGCACGAAGAGAGAAAAAAGCGTTCTATGGCTTTGGATTCCTGCAGAAGTTGAGACTATAACGATTTCTCAAAAGCAGTCAGGCGTTTTGAAAAACTATCATTTTGGTATGGATTTGACGTAAGGAAAAGTTTATTGATATATGAAGCAATACCCACCCAACCTAACCGATAGATTGTGGAGTGTTTTGTGTAAGTGAAGGCGGTTCGGATTGCATCTTTGCACCATAAAAACAAGAGGCCGCCTCATTGAGACAGCCTCTTGTTGATAATATGAAG
>JAHEYR010000177.1 GCA_023251485.1 Bacteroidales bacterium | reverse complement strand
TGGCTGCGTATGAGAAGACTCATGAATGGGGGGATAGAATCCCTATTGGAATAATTTACAGGGCTGAAAAGGAAACTTATGAAGAAAAGAATGGCCTCAGTCAAAGGGTTCCTTTGGTTGATGAGCAGATAGAAGATATTGACATAAAGGGTATATTGAGTGAATTTGCTTAGTTACCTCTGATGGGAGATGTAGGTCAAATCTTTACAGGCTGTCCGAGAATGCAAAATTGTGAAAATTTGGATATTGATTAATAAAGACTTATGACATGCGAATTCACGAAAAAGTCAATTCTCGGACAACCTGTTTATAATTGACAAATAATTTATTCGGCTTTTAGAAACACCCCCTTGCCCATCTCAGTGAATTTGTGAGATGGTTTAACATTACCTACACATCTCATTACAAGAGAAGATAAAAGGACTGGCCTTTGTATCAGAGAATATACAAGAGTATTCTCGTGGAAAAGAAAAGGAACGAGGTATAATAAGGCGAATAGCTATCGGGTTGGTGGACTAAGCGGAACTGAGACAGGAGAAACGATTGGGGTAGACTATAGTACTGTGAGCGTGGGGAGAAAACGATTACGGGAAATACTGAAAAGCGACAAGCATCTTTCTCAGATTATAAAAAGAGTTTAAGCAGATTTGTTAATAATAATGATTTGATTCCTTTTCCCCTGGAAAGCATTGCAAAGACAAATAGTCCTTACAAGATCATCGAATTCGATTAAGATAAGAATAACTATCCTTAATAAATAAGTTTTTAATAACGATTAAATTGTCAACCCATATTTACAATTGGAAGAGGTTCTGGTGCTCAAGGTCAGGCAACATCAACTTGTCTGATGGTGGATATCTATTCGATCCAGATTCTGAATATAGACACATCTATAATCCTGATGTTGTACCATTTGAATCAATATCCGTGATTCCTTGCCTAATACTACTTGGGGAGCCTGGAATCGGTAAAACTCACGCCATGAAAACAGCACAAAATGCTATCCATAATAAGGTTAAAGAAGAACGTGAACAGATACTTTGTTTAGATCTTCGTTCGTGTGGAACTGATATGCTGTTGATTCGTAATTTGTTTGAAAACACAACCTTCCTTTCTTGGATAAGAGGTAAACATCGGCTTCATTTATTTCTAGACAGTTTGGATGAGTGTTTATTACGGATAGACACGCTCGCCACACTTTTAGTTGAAGAATTCAAGAAATATCCCGTTGAACGTCTTTGTCTTCGTATCGCTTGCCGGACGGCGGACTGGCCAAACAGCTTTGAAAATGGATTAATACACCTATGGGGTAAAGACGCGGCGGGAGTGTACGAATTGGCTCCGTTACGTCGAGTAGATGTCATTGAAGCGGCAAAAGCACACAATTTAGCCCCCGACGTTTTCTTACAAGAAATTGATCAAAAGGAAATCGTTCCATTAGCTATTAAACCGGTTACACTTAATTTTCTTATAAATATTTACCTTAAAAAGGGTCACTTACCTCTGACCCAATCAGAATTGTATTTGCAAGGTTGTCGCTTACTCTGCGAAGAAACCAATGAAAGCCGCCGTGATGCACGACTCACAGGCTCTTTTAGTATTGAACAACGATTAACTATTTCATTACGCTTAGCCGCTATTACCATATTCTCTAATCGATACGCTATTTGGACTGGTGTAAATCGTGGCGATGTACCCGATGAAGATATAACAATTCAAGAATTATGTGGCGGAAACGAGGGAATCGATGGTGTGCAATTTCAAGTTACTGAGAACGCTATCAAAGAAACACTTGGTACTGGACTATTTTCTTCTCGTGGACCAAACCGTATGGGATGGGCACATCAGACCTATGCTGAGTTTCTCGCAGCCATGTATCTAATAAAACACGAAATGACAAATGCTCAAATAATGAGCTTATTTGTTCATCCAGGCGACCCTGAAAATAAACTTGTTCCTCAGCTCCATGAAACAGCAGCCTGGTTGGCTGGCATGTTACCAGAGTTGTTTAGAAAATTTATGAGGATAAATCCTGAAGTATTACTGCGAAGTGATGTGGCAAAAGCCGATGCAAAGGAACTCGCGTCTTTGGTGGAATCTCTCCTTAAGTTATATGATGAAGAAGAGCTAATAGATCGTGATTGGGATAATCAAAAACGCTATAAAAAGCTCGCACATCCAAACTTAGCAGAGCAACTTCGACCATATATTTCTGATCACACAAAATGCATTATTGTGCGGAGAGTAGCAATCAATATCGCAGAAGCTTGCAAATTACAAACACTTCAGAATGATCTTGCTGATATTGCACTCAATCAAAAACAACCGTTATCAATACGGAAAGAGGCTATTTATGCATTAGGACATATTGCCGATGACAATACAAAAATAAGATTAAAACCATTAGCTACTGGCAATATAGAAGAGGACACCAATAACGAATTAAAGGGTTATAGCCTTCAAGCGCTATGGCCAAATTATATAAAAGCAGAAGAATTATTTGCTAACTTGACCAGTATCAAACGCCAGAGGTTCTTTGGTGCATATCAATATTTCCTGTCATATGAACTTGCCAGGAAACTAGCGCCTAACGTTCTTCCAACTGCGCTGAAATGGATAGAATGTCAAGAGTCTAACCATAAATCAAATCACTGTTTTGAAAAGCTAGAGGATTCCATTATATTGAAAGCATGGGAGTATATCGAATTGCCAGGAGTATTACCTGATTTTGCAAAATCAGTTCTAATTCTTTTAAAACGTCATCGCAGGATCGTGAGTAATGATATAGAACAAAAATTTAGAAATATTTTAAGCAATGAAAATAACGACAATAACCGTCGAAGAGTACTGGAAGCAATACTTCCCTTAATTTCCAATCCTGAAAAAGACACTATTCACTTAACACCTTTAGTATTCAGTAGAGATGTGATGTGGATGCTCGAACGTCTTCGAGTAGAAAAATCAAAAGAAATTCACTTAATATGGGCAGATTTAATAAATTGGGCTTTTGATCGGAAAGACGCAGTTCAGCTTGATGCTATTATAGTTGCCTGTCAAAGCAATAAAACACTTGCCGAAACGTTTTCCTGGCTTCTCAAACCTATCGAGCTCAATTCATCCGAAGCAGCAAAAATGAAGGCTGATTATTTAGAAAGGCTAAAATGGCAAAAAAGGAATAAAGAAAGACCTCTTTTAGAACCATCTCCTGCAGAAAGAGTTGCAGAACTTTTAAATGAGTGTGAATCTGGTAATTCTTCAGCATGGTGGCAACTCAATATGGAAATGACACTCGAACCAGATAGTAACTATTATGGTGACGAACTTGAACCGGACTTAACGATCCTTCCTGTATGGAAAACTGCGGATACAGAAACAAGAGCCAGAATTGTGGCGGCTGCCAAAAGATATGTATTTGAGCAGGTACCAGAAACGCAAAAGTGGTTAGGCGAAAATAGTATTTATCGTCCAGCATTTGCGGGATATAGAGCACTAAGACTTCTATTAAAAGAACTTCCAGATTTTATTTCTTCACTCCCTCCCGACTTGTGGAAGAAGTGGGCACCAATTATACTTGCCTACCCTATATTAACTGATGGAGATAAAGAAACGCATCTCAAGCTTATAAAGATATCATACCTGCATGCTCCTGATGAAATAATACGAACTCTCATGGTGTTGATTAATAAAGAGAATAAGGATCTTGGCCGTATTAACATTATTCGTGAGGTTGAAGTTTGTTGGGACAACCGTATAGCAAATGCTTTGTTAACTAAAGTAAAAGATGAAAATTTGAAATCAGAAAGTATAGGCTGTTTACTCAGAAATCTTCTGGATCATGGAGTTGTAGAGGCTAAAACATTTGCCGAAACACTTATTTCTTCGCCATCTTCTGCGTGTGAAATTAAACGTTCCAAAGCAATTGTCGCTGCGCGTGAACTAATGAATCATGCCGCAGATGCTGGCTGGCCAGTCGTTTGGCAGACCATTCAAAATGAAGTTGAATTCGGCCGTAAAGTGATTGAAACATTGGCACATGAAAATGATACTTCCACAGAGAGGGTGTGGCAACTCCTTACTGAAGATCGATTAGCAGACTTGTACATATGGATCGCGCATCAGTATCCTCATGCTGAAGACCCAAAACATAATGAAGCTTATTGGGTTGAAACGAGAGATAGTATTGCCCACTTCAGAGACTCGATTCTGAACCACCTCAAACAACGGGGTACGCATAATGCCTGCGATGCAATTCAGCGAATTGTAAACGAATTTCCCAAATTGAAATGGCTGAAATGGATATTACAGGAGGCTCAAAGTATTACACGCCGTCAAACATGGGTGCCCCCAAATCCATGTGATATACTAAAAATAGCCAATAATCAACGTGCTCGTCTGGTACAAAGTGGAGAACAACTACTCGACGTACTGGTTGAATCTCTTAAACTTTTAGTGGCAAAGCTTCAGGGTGAAACCCCAGCAGTTTTTGACTTGTGGAATGAGATTAAGGAAAATAAGAAGACTTTGTATAGGCCTAAAGACGAAAACAGAATTTCTGACTATATAAAGAGATACTTAGACGATGATCTCAAGAAAAACGGTATCATTGTCAACCGTGAGGTCGAAATCCGCCGTGTTGAAGGGTCGGGGCAAGGTGAACGGACAGATATACATGTTGATGCTGTTATACGAAACAATAACAATGAAATCTATGATTCAATAACCGTAATTATTGAGGTAAAAGGTTGCTGGCACAAAGAATTAAATCATGCGATGGAAACACAATTGGTGGACAGGTATCTCAAGGATAATCAATGCCAGCACGGTCTATACCTTGTTGGCTGGTTTAATTGTAATCAATGGGATGCTAATGATCGCAGGAAACAAAGAACTGCAAAAATCAGCATAAATGAATTACAAAAAAAATTAGAAACTCAAGCTGCAGAGCTATCAAAGAAAGATATTCGTGTCAAGGCTTTTGTTATGAATGCAGCAATTCGCTAGAGGACACCTGTTCCTAATTACCTATCGTTTACTACAATCTATTTTAACAAAATATTTGAGATATACTAATGCCCCAAAGGCATAGACAAAATGCAACTCAAAGAGATGATGGGGTCACTTATTAGAAGGGTGCAGGTGGATGCGGGCAGTCTGTTGTTTAGAGTGTAAGCAAAACCCAACACCAACCGTTCGGAGCGTTCACGGGAATATTGGGTTTCGTTTTCCGTATCACGTACGTGACGTGCCTTAACCAACCAGCCACGAAAATGGTTCTCTCAGGTAAGAGGTATTGACATCAGTACTTCTATGTTATAACATAGTTATAATATGAGACGGCATTTCAATCCTTAATATTAAAGAACTTTTACATATTGGTTCGATAACTATAGTGAATAACGGAGGTAATCATGTTACGTAAAATATGTGCAATAGGCAACAGTTGTGGAGTTTCCATTCCGAAAGAGATATTGGAAAAACTTCATTTGATGGTAGGCACACAGGTTGAAGTAAAAGTGGATGAAAAGGCAAATAAGATAATCATTGAGCCTGCAGTTCACAAGGTACCTTCTGAGGTAATAGACAAGAAATTTGCCTCTCAGGTCAATGATTTCATAGAACATTACAAACCAGCGCTGAAAGTACTTGCCCAAAAATGAAGCACTTGACCCCTGCGCAAGTACTCTTTATCCATTATCGGTTAATAGAGGAAACAGGCGGCCGTCACGGGATTCGCGATCTCACATTGCTCCAGTCGGCATTAGCAAGGCCTATGGCTACCTTTGACAATAATGACCTTTATCCGGATATCTTCTCCAAGGCAGCTTCACTTATGCACTCCCTTATTAAAAACCACCCATTTACAGACGGCAACAAAAGAACTGCCATCGCATCTGCATCGATTTTTCTTCTTCGCAATAATTACAGCCTCAAAGCATCGAACAAAGAACTTGAACGGTTTACACTAAAAGTAGCCAGCGAGAATGTAGAAATACAGAAAATGGCATATTGGTTCAAAAGACATTCTAAGAAAGTCGCGTAGATCGGGTCGGGCGAGGGGAAGAAGGGGTCACACCTTGATTATTGATTTAATATTTTCTAATCGTTTATTCATTTCATCTTCTTCAGATATCTTTGATTTCATAATAGTTACTCTGCGACTTATGGAAGAATAACCAAGACCAAACAAATTACCGATTTCCTGATTATTATACCAACCGGTACTCCATAAAAGATAGATTAATAAATCACGATTTAGCTTATTTGAATTGCTTATCCTGGCGGATTGTAAGAAATCATTTGTATTGCATTTCAACACCCTTGCAGCTTTCTTTAGGATGGTTTCAGGGTTAGTATCTCTTAATACTTGCCGTTTCTGAGGAATTTCAACATCGGCTTTTTCAGATAAATATTTAACCTTGATACGGTCGATAAACTTCTGAGATCCCAAAAAAAGACCATGCCGAAAATCTTCCCATATTCTTTTTTCTTCCCGGTAATATCTCTGAACCATCTCTCTGTATGCCTTGTTCTTATC
>JAHEYR010000032.1 GCA_023251485.1 Bacteroidales bacterium | reverse complement strand
AAAAACTAAATATGGATAATCATGATGCAACATTTTATTTTAAACAAACTTAAAACTACAGATTATGGCTAAACGAAGCAATTTTGCACTAAACAGGAAAACGAAAAATTTCACTACGTTAAAAAACGAGTTGATAAGGAGTAACCTCTCTGAAATTGTTTAATTTTGAAAGGACCTAAAAGACAGCAAAATTTCATTGTTCAGGATAGTTATTGAAGTTGGTTTAAAGAAAAAAAAGTTGTTACTTTACAGCCGTAAGGCTTAAGACGGATTATGAATGAAGCCGATTAAAGGTGTACAGCTAATTTTTAGCATGATAATGCTTCTTAGTGGTCCCGTTGTCTTCGGTCAACAAGAGCCTCAATTTACGCATTATATGTTTAATACCACTTCGGTAAATCCCGGAGCGGCTGGTAGTTTACCAGATTTTACTGCAACAGCTCTTGTGCGACAACAGTGGATTGATTTGAAGGACGAAAATGGAAACAAGGTTGCGCCCGAAACATACTTAATCTCTGTAGAAACACCGGTAAAACTACTAAAAGGAGGTCTTGGACTTACTGTTATGCAGGACAAAATTGGTTTCGAAAAGAACTTCTCACTGCGATTATCTTATGGATATCAGATATCGTTGGGAGAAGGACAATTGGGAATTGGGATACAAGGGATCGTAATGAATAAAACCATTGATTTATCAATGTTGTATGGAGTTGATCCAACGGACCCCCGACTTGCTGACAAGAATACCGAAAGCTCTTTTTTTACTGACATAGGTGCAGGCCTATATTACAGAGTTCCTAACAAGTGGTATGCAGGTCTTTCTTCAATCAATGTGCTTGAAAACACAAAATCTTTAGGAAATGGCGTTCAGTCATTAGAATATAAACTAAAAAGAAGTTACTTTGCAACCGCAGGCTATGAACTTGCAGTCACAACGGAAAAGAACCTGATACTTATACCGTCATTCCTTGTCAAAACAGATGTGGCAGGAATGCAATGCGATTTAACAGGAGGATTCCGATATAATAATAAGTTCTTTGGTGGTATTACATATCGTTTAAAAGGCGAACCAGCAGCGATGCTGGGTGTTATTCTTAATAACTTTCAGATTGGATATGGCTACGACGTTCCTACTGATAAATTAGGAAATCTAGGAAGCCATGAAATCATGGTCAGATATAATTTAAGAATGCCTGAGAAAAGAAAACCACGAATGAGCTATCGTAACACGCGTTTTTTATAAACCACATGGGAAATAACATACTAAAGCTATTTAATAGCCGTTATAAGCATATTAATTTTGGTGTTCAGATGAGAAAACTGATCTTGTATTCATTACTGATGTTTATCTTGGCCGGGTGCAGTAATTCGGGAAATGGTGAACTTACGGGGGTTCGAAATAGACCCAGATTTTATCAACCGGATCCTTATGGCATGGTATATATCCCGGCAGGAAGTTATACAATGGGTGTAGGTGATGAGGATATGACATCTGCTCAAATAAGTGAACCTAAAACAATCACGGTCTCTGCTTTCTACATGGATCAAACAGAAATCACAAATAACGAATACCGTCAATTTGTTTATTGGATTCGCGACAGTATTGCACGTACGATTTTGGCAAAATCAAAACCAAACACGTATCTGGTTCCCAAGAACAAAAAAACAGGCGAAGTATACGATCCACCCTATCTAAACTCCAAGGCCAAAGTCAAATGGAATGGAAAAACTGAAGTTCAGGAACTAGAGCAGATGTACCTACCTATTAACGAGCGTTATTTCAGAAAAAAACAGATAGATCCACGTAAACTATTTTATGAATATTTCTGGATCGACATGAAAGCTGCTGCTGCAAAAGAAGCTGCTTCAAATGGTGCGGTCAATGGAGCTTGGGCTAATCGTGCTCAGGGATATAAAGATCGTTCAGTCTATGTTCATCACGAAAAGATAAACGTTTATCCCGATACGCTTACCTGGATTCATGATTATTCTTATTCATATAATGACCCAATGACTGCAAAATACTTCTGGCATCCTGCGTTCGACAACTATCCTGTAGTTGGCGTAAACTGGAATCAGGCACGAGCATTTTGCATCTGGAGAACTCAAATGATGGAAAGCCATGCAGGAAGCAAGAAAAATGTTGCCTTAAACGATTTCCGTCTTCCAACAGAAGCCGAATGGGAATGGGCAGCAAGGGGTGGCAACACACTGAGTCCTTATCCATGGGGTGGACCTTACACACGCACTGCGAAAGGTTGCTTTCTGGCTAACTTCAAACCTATGCGAGGCGACTATGCTATTGATGGTGGAGCCACCACAATGGTCGTAGCTCATTTCCCTGCTAACGACTTTGGTCTATATGACATGGCTGGAAACGTTGCGGAATGGACACTTGATGCATTTGACGAGTCGAGCTACAACATGACCTGGGATATGAATCCTGCATATTTCTACAATACAAAAGAATCAGACCCTCCCGCTATGAAACGTAAAGTTATTCGCGGTGGTTCATGGAAAGATGTAGCTCATTATATACAAACCAGCACGCGCTCATACGAATATCAAGACTCAGCTAAATGTTACATCGGTTTCCGTTGCGTACAACAGTTTATGGGAAGTCAAAAAAAATCAAACGGGAGTCGTTCTTCAAGAGTTTATTAAACGCATTCTAAAAAATATTGTCTACAAATAAAATACTAAAAACATCATGGGACTAACAACCTTATCTAAATCTCCTAAGTACAAAAAGTTCATGGCCATGCTATATGGTATTGGGGCATCAATTGTAATCGTCGGAGCACTATTTAAAATCACCCACTGGGAAGGCGCGAATCTCTTTTTAAGCGTAGGTCTTATCACAGAAGCTGTAATTTTCTTTTTCTCTGCTTTTGAACAGCCCTTTATAGATCCTGACTGGAGTTTGGTACATCCTCAGATGGCTCATCTTTATCATCCCGGAGAAAAGTCAGCACCTCCTATCAAACATGCCAAATCGGATACTATAGCAGAACTTGATAATCTTCTATCAAAAGGTGGCATTGATCAAAAACTGATAGAAAGTTTGAGTAGTGGTATGCACAATCTCAGCGAAAGCACTTCTAAACTCTCACAAGTTGGTTCTGCTGTAGTTGCGACAGGAGAGTTTACACAAAACGTTCAAGCTGCTTCTCAAAATGTAAAAAATCTCAGCGAAAGCTATCGCCGTAGTGCTGAATCTTTGAACCTTGATGCGGATGCCAAACAAGAATATCTACAAAACCTAAAGTCAGCATCGCAGAGTATCGCCTCGCTAACCAATATCTATAATCAAACAGCAGCTACAGTTCAAAACGATCTGTCAGCAACTGAGCAATTAACCTCGGCCATAAAGAATGCGGCAAGTTCAGCCGTAGCTTTAAGCGAGCACTATACCCAAACTGCACAATTCATGGCAAAATCAGTTAATGAGTTAAGCACCTCGTCAGCTAATACACATGATTATACAGAACAAGTTAAAAAGATTGCTCAAAACATGCAGGCTTTAAATGCTGTATACGAAATTCAACTGAAGAGTGTTCATGATCAAGTCTCAAATGCAGAGCAACTCAAAGCTAGTGTCACCAGCTTTATTGGAACCATCAACTCAAGTAATAATGAGATGGAAAGTTACAAGAAAGAAGTTGACACATTAAATGCAAATGTCAAAAAGCTGAACAATATTTATGGCAATATGATCAATGCCATGAAGAGCTAATTTGAGTCGAATCAACTAACTACAACTCTGATAATAACAAATTATGGCAGGATATAAAGAAACGCCGAGGCAGAAAATGATTGCAATGATGTATCTGGTACTTACAGCATTGCTAGCATTAAATGTTTCGGTTGAGATCCTCGAAGCATTCATTGTCGTGAATGAAGGCATGGAGACAACCAATGAAAACTTAAACAGAAAAGTTACAGGTGCCTACAGTAAATTCGAACAACAATATAGCTTAAATCCTAAAAAAGTAGCGCCTTTCTTTTTACAAGCTAAAGCAGCGCATAAGCTTAGTAGTGACATGATTAGCTATCTTGAAAAAACAAAATACCAAGCCATTGCTTATTCTGAAGGCATTACTTATGATCAAGCAAAAAGTACTCCATTACGTGATCTAAAAAGCAAAGATAATTACGATAAATCTACCAACTTCTTTATTGGAAACTCGCAGGATGGTTCAGCCGGAAGATCGAAAGAGCTAAAAGTAAAACTTGAAGAGTATAACAATAAAATGGCACAATTTGTCGACCCCAAAGCACGCGGAACGATAAAAGGAACCATCAATTTGAAGGGACCTTTCCACGATGCCTCAGGAGTACGTCAAAATTGGGAGATGCACCATTTCTATTACACTATTTTAGCTGCTGATGTGACTATTATCAATAAATTAATCTCTGATGTCAGAGGCTATGAGTTCGATGTTTTAAATCATCTCTACTCATCCATCTCTGAAGAAGACTTTAAATTTAACCGTATAGAAGCAAAAGTAATTCCCAAAAGTAATTATGTATTTCTTGGCGACACTTATGAAGCTGACATCTTTGTAGCTGCTTCCGACGATAGTCAAAATCCAGAAGTCATTGTTAACGGAAGTGCTGTAAAAGCATCTGCAGGAATGGGTCATTATATGGCCAATGCATCGTCTGAAGGATTAAAAACATATTCGGGATTCATCAGAGCAAAAGATGCGACTGGAGCTATGATTAGTTACCCCTTTAAAAATGAATATCTGGTCGCCCCTCCTACACTGACGGTCTCTCCAACCAAGATGAATGTCTTTTATATTGGAGTAGAGAACCCTGTATCTATTTCTGCAGGTGGACTTTCAGATGCACAACTTATTCCAACTATCACAGCACCAGCATCTATCTCGCGTGCTGCCGGAGGAAGAGGTTGGGTCGTTCGTGTTTCGGGCGGTGCTAAAACAGCTAAGATCTCAATTTCAGCTAAGGTTGATGGCAAAATTAAAAGTCTGGGAGGAATGGACTTCCGTATCAAAAGAGTTCCTAGTCCTACTGCAAAAATTGGCAATATCGATGGAGGCGTTATTAACAAAAATTTGTTACTTGCAGCTGGTGCTATTATTCCAAATATGCCTGAAGATTTTGAATTTAACCTTAATTTTGAAATTCTATCCTACACATTTCTTGTTAGCCGTGGTGGAGATATTTTAACACGTGATATCAGAGGAAATGTTTTACCTCAAGACATCAAGAGTATTATCAGCTCGATGAAACGTGGAGAAAGAGTTTGGTTTGAAAATATTATTGCAAGAGGCCCCGACGGAAATCGAAGACTAAATAATATATCTCTGGTTGTCCAATAAAACTAAACCACTGGTTATTTAGGAAGGTGTTTCCTTAAAAATTGACGAATAACAAAAAAGCTGACGAATAAACTGGACGGGTTCAGTTGTCGAAATGACAATAAAAAAATGAAACGGTTCTTTTTTTCGAACATTAAAGAATAAAATATTTGCGTATGAAGACTATAGCAACCGTATTATCGTTTCTGAGTTTGTTACTAAGTATTAGCTTAGGTGTAACAGCTCAAAACACACCAACTGTTCCAGTAATCGACGGAATTGCAAATAAAACGACGATCACAGAGAAGAAGCCTTTGTCGTATGCTTGGGTACGTGAATCAGATATCGCATGGTCGAGAAGGGTTTGGCGTGTTATTGATACTCGCGAAAAGATGAATCAACCATTCTATTTTCCTGAGGTAGCGCATAATAACTGGAAGAATCTTGCTACAGTATTACTTGATGCCTTACAAGAAGGGAAGCTCACTGCTTATGATGCTTCAAGTCCTACCGATGAGTTTATCGTTCCGTTATCATATAGTGACCTGATGAAGAGATTACAACGTAAAGACTCTATGCATCTTCAACGTTCAAAACCTCCTTATGAATACTATGATACACTGATCACAAAAACTTTTAACGCAGGTGATGTTAAGCGTTTTAGGATAAAAGAGGATTGGTTCTTCGACAAACAGCGTTCGGTTATGGAGGTCAGAATTATTGGAATCTGTCCTGTTCGTGACAATATTGACGACAAAGGGAATATCCGTGGAAACGATCCTCTCTTCTGGATCTACTATCCTGAAGCACGCCCCATCCTTGCAAAAGCTGAAGTATTCAATCTGAAAAATGGAGCAGAAAGGCGGTCATATGATGACATATTCCTTAAACGACTTTTTGCAAGCTATGTATACAAAGAGGAAAATGTGTTCGACCGTAAGATTACAGAATATTCACAAGGTATTGATGCCATTTTGGAATCTGACCGTATTAAGCGCGAGCTAATCGACTTTGAAGAAGAACTCTGGCAATATTAAATAATATTTATTGCATAAAACAAGCCTTTCGGTAACGGGAGGCTTGTTTTGTTTAATAGAGGAACCTATTTTTGTGTGATAGTGACAATAAATAATGAACGACTTTCTCAATACCTCCATTGAATATTTAAAAGGCGTTGGACCTAAACGAGCCGATGTACTTAAGAAAGAGTTGAATGTTCACACATTCGGCGACCTACTTGAGTGCTATCCTTTTCGATATATAGATAGAAGTAAATTTTATAAGACAACAGAAATCAACAGTGATAGTGCTTACGTACAACTGAAAGGCAAGATCTCTAATTTACAATTTGCCGGAGAAGGTCGTAGTAAAAGGATGACGGCTATTCTGAAAGACGATCAGGGAGAGCTCGAATTAGTTTGGTTTCAAGGTATAAAATGGGCAAAAGAGAAGATTGTACCCGGAGTAGAATATGTTGTATTTGGTAAGCCCAGCTACTTCAATGGTCAGTACAACATGGCACATCCTGAATTGGAGACTACCTCCGAAATATCAACAGGAATAGCTGAAACACTACAACCTCAATACAACTCTTCAGAGACGCTTAAAACAAAAGGATTTAATAGTGCAGGCTTCCGAAAGATAATGCGAACACTGGCATTAATGGCACAATCCTGTATCCCTGAAAACCTTCCGCCCGATCTGGTTCAACGATTTAAGCTAATATCGCATGAAGCGGCATTGATAAATATTCACTTTCCTCTAAGCCCGGAGATACTCTCAAAAGCTCAGGCTCGCTTACGTTTTGAAGAGCTCTTTTTTGTACAATTACGATTACTTAGACAAAAGAACATCCGTACACGCCAAATTAAGGGGATGGAGTTCAAAACGGTAGGCAATTACTTTAATCGTTTCTATCATGAAAAACTTCCCTTCGAACTAACAGGAGCTCAAAAGAAGGTGATCAAAGAGATTCGGTTTGATTTGGGTTCTGGCAAACAGATGAACAGGTTACTTCAAGGTGATGTTGGCAGCGGAAAGACATTGGTGGCTCTGATGTGTATGCTTATTGCTTTAGATAATGGCTATCAGGCATGCCTCATGGCTCCTACCGAAATATTAGCCTCACAACATTTTAAGTCGATCACCCGTATGATCGAAGGACTTGATATTGAGGTAGAACTTTTAACCGGATCTACAAGAGTTGTTAAACGTCGCAAGATAGATACAGCATTAAGAGAAGGGTCATTAAAAATTCTGATTGGGACCCATGCATTATTTGAGGATACCGTTGTTTTCAATAATTTGGGATTGGTTATCATTGATGAGCAGCATCGTTTTGGAGTAGCTCAACGGGCGAGGATGTGGGCAAAAAATATAACGCCTCCACATATTCTGGTTATGACAGCAACGCCTATCCCCAGAACATTGGCGATGACACTTTATGGCGATCTCGATTTAAGTGTCATTGACGAACTACCTCCGGGACGAAAGCCAATTCAAACATATCATATCACAGATAGCAAACGACTCAGACTCTTTGGTTTTATGAAAGAGCAAATAACAATGGGGCGACAGGTTTATGTAGTTTATCCTCTCATTCAAGAGTCTGAAAAGTCTGATTTAGTAGACTTGATGAACGGCTATGAAGCAATATCGAAGGCTTTTCCACTTCCCAAATATGCGGTAAGCATGTTGCATGGAAAGATGAAACCAGCTGATAAAGATTTCGAAATGCACCGTTTTGCTAAAGGAGAAACCAATATCATGGTAGCGACTACAGTTATTGAAGTAGGCGTTGACGTACCAAATGCGACCATGATGGTTATCGAGAATGCAGAACGATTTGGATTATCACAATTACATCAATTGCGTGGACGCGTAGGTAGAGGGGCAGATCAATCACATTGTGTCTTAGTAACTGGCCCTAAGTTATCATCTGATGGCAAAAAAAGAATCGAGACCATGGTACGAAGTAATGATGGTTTTGAAATTGCAGAAGCCGATCTCCGTTTACGGGGAGCCGGTGATATGCAAGGCACTCGTCAAAGTGGAATAGCCGACTTACGATTAGCTGATATCATCCGCGATGAACATCTTTTAAAAGTTGCCCGCAGCATCGTCATGGAGTTGCTTGATGACGATCCGATGCTCGAAAAGCCCGAACATAAACGACTGACGAATTATTTGCGTTATCAACGTAGACATGAACCGCTAAACTGGGGAATGATTTCGTAAAGATTTGCTCTTTTGTCCGATTCAGCCTACCTTTGCATGAAGAAAGAGCAAAAACCAAGCTGTCTTGTTTTTTTCGATAAAAAGAGAACCATGAAGATTTCAAATAATTGGCTAAAAAATTACCTCTCACTGGATTTACATCCCGAAAAGGTATCACGTATCTTAACTGATGTTGGATTAGAAGTTGAAGGCATCGAGCATTATGAATCACTGAAAGGTGGCTTACAGGGAGTTATAATAGGCGAAGTCATCACCTGTGAGAAACACCCAAACTCTGATCACCTCAGTGTAACCACTGTTGATGTTGGCAGGCCTGAGTACTTGCACATTGTGTGTGGAGCCCAGAATGTTGCAGCCGGACAAAAAGTACCGGTAGCTACCATTGGTACCATTCTCTACAGTGGAAACGAGCCTTTTGAAATCAAAAAATCGAAGATAAGAGGTGAACTTTCAGAAGGGATGATCTGTGCAGAAGACGAACTTGGAATTGGAACATCACATGATGGTATTATGGTTCTTGATCCTTCCGCTAAGGTTGGAACATCTGCTAAAGATTTTTTTGGTCTCTATGAAGATGCTGTTTATGAAATCGGTCTAACACCTAACCGTAGTGATGCCACTTCGCATTATGGCGTTGCGCGTGATTTGGCTGCAGCATTGAACAATCGCAAAGAAGAAAAGGGTGGTGTTTCATTAAACCTACCCGATGTTAGTGCATTTAAAACAGACAATCACGATCTACAAATTGAAGTTATTGTTGAATCTCCTGAAGCATGTCCACGTTATTCTGGCGTCACCATCAAGGGAGTTAAGATAGCCCCTTCTCCAGACTGGTTACAAAACTATTTAAAAGCAATCGGACTGCGTCCTATCAATAATGTAGTAGACGTCACCAATTTTGTTTTAATGGAACTGGGACAACCACTTCATGCTTTTGATGCTGATCGAATCACAGGAGATACGGTTATTGTAAAGAAACTTGCGAAAGGCACAAAGTTTGTAACACTTGACGAAGTCGAACGCGAACTGGTTGCCGATGATTTAATGATATGCAATGCTGAAGAAGGCATGTGTATTGGTGGTGTATTTGGCGGACTCCACGCCGGTGTCTCTGATAATACCATAAACCTGTTTATCGAAAGTGCTTATTTTGATCCTACACACATTCGTAAGACAGCCAAAACACATGGTTTAAAAACCGATGCTTCATTTAGATTTGAACGCGGAACAGACCCCAATGCCACCATTTATGCGCTAAAACGTGCAGCCCTTCTCATCAAAGAGGTTGCAGGAGGTCAGATATCTTCCGATATTGTTGATGTTTATCCAACCTATATTAATAATTGTGAAGTTGAAATCAATTTCAAACGCGTTGCCAAAGTAATCGGAAAAGAGATTGCCCCAGCTATCATTAAATCTATTCTGGAATCGCTTGAGATTAAAGTATTGAAACAATCTAATGAAGGGATGTTGCTCTCAATACCTACCTTTAAAGTAGATGTCACACGCGAAGCAGACGTAACAGAAGAGATCCTCCGCATATATGGCTACAACAATATTGAAATAGGTGATCGTTTAAATGCAACCCTCTCCTATCGTCCGAAACCAGATACTGAAAGACTAAGAAATACGATTGCTGATTTACTGGCATCCAACGGATATAGCGAAATAATGACCAACTCTTTAACCAAGGTTGATTATTATCAGGCAAACCAAGAATTCCCAATTGAGAAATGTGTTAAGATACTAAATCCTTTAAGCCGTGATCTGGGCGTAATGCGTCAGACACTCCTCTTTGGCGGCCTTGAAAGCATCGCTTACAATGTAAATCGTAGAGCAGCTGATCTTCGTTTCTTCGAATTTGGGAATGTCTATAATATCAATCCGGACAAGACTGAAGAGACCAATGTCACAAAACGATATACCGAACGCCAACAACTTGCAATTTATATCACAGGAAGAAAAGAAAACGAAAATTGGAAGAACAATGATCATCAGGTGGATTTCTTCGATCTGAAGAAAATTGTGCTTACCATTCTCTCTCGTCTGGGCGTTGCTGAGAAAGATATTGCTGCCGAAACATTATTGGGAGAAAACATTTCTCAGGGACTGCGACTAAAGGTTCGGCAAAAGGCTGTAGTTGAATTTGGAATTCTTTCTGCCAAGCTTTCAAAACAGTTCGATCTAAAACACGCTGTTTACTATGCGGTTATCCAGTGGGATGACTTACTAAAGATTTGTGGTAACCACAAAATAACATTCGCTGAAATATCAAAATATCCTGAAGTCCGTCGCGACCTTGCGTTAGTATTAGATACAGAAGTCACCTTCGCTGATATACAACGCATTGCTGGTCAATATGGGAAGAAAATGTTACGCAAAGTAAACCTCTTCGACGTTTACGAAGGCGATAAGATCGAAAAAGGCAAAAAGTCGTATGCAGTTAGCTTCATCCTTCAAGACGAAGATAAAACACTGGCAGAAAAAGAGATCGACTCATTTATGAACCGTTTAATGATAGCATTTGAGAAAGATCTTGGTGCTGTAATTCGAAAATAAACCGGTATATACCCAATCCTTAAGGCCGTTTCAATTACTGAGACGGCTTTTTGTTTTATCTGTTGTATTTTTTTGATTTCCAACAACTAACGCAACAGCATGCCATATTGTCAATATTCATGTTAATTTAACAGATTTTAATACCATTTTGAGCTGAAATGAATTAATTTTGCGATTATATAGTTAAACATAAAGTGAGTATGGACATTCAAGCCATCAAGCAACGTTTTGGTATTATTGGAAATTCGAATGCGCTAGAAAGAGCAATAGATATTGCCAGGCAAGTTTCACCAACCGATATAACAGTCTTAGTAACAGGAGAAAGCGGCGTAGGAAAAGAAAACTTTCCGCAGATAATACATCAGCTAAGTGCCAGAAAACATGGTCCTTATATTGCAGTCAACTGTGGGGCAATTCCGGAAGGCACCATCGACTCCGAGCTCTTTGGACATGAAAAAGGATCGTTTACCGGAGCTCACGAAGCTCGAAAAGGATATTTCGAAGTAGCAAACGGAGGAACTATCTTTCTGGACGAAGTAGCTGAGCTTCCATTATCAACACAAGTCAGACTACTGCGTGTATTGGAAACCGGTGAGTTTATGAGAGTCGGATCTTCAAAAGTCATCAAATCAAATGTTCGTGTTGTAGCTGCAACGAATGTCGATATTCCGGAAGCCATTGATCAGGGAAAGTTCAGACAGGATTTATATTATCGTTTAAACACTGTTCCGATCAACGTACCCCCTCTAAGAGAACGAAAAGAAGATATCCCATTGTTATTTAGAAAGTTCGCACTCGATTTTGCTGAAAAATACAGAATGCCATCGATAGAATTAGATGAAGATGCAAAGCGGCTACTCATGAATTATCGCTGGCAAGGTAACATCCGCCAGTTAAAAAATATAACCGAGCAGATCTCTATCATCGAAGAGCATAGAGTTGTTTCCGGTATTGTCCTTGCAAAATATCTTCCCGATTCTCAAAAGAGAGAGCTTCCCATGTTGTATAAAAAAGAGGATGCCTTCTCCTCTGGCCCTTCTGAACGTGAACTACTCTATAAGGTCCTCTTCGATATGAAACGCGACATCAATGATCTGAAGAAGCTTGTAGTAGACATTATGGACCATACTGAGATGCCGGCACCTTCCATTAAGCCTGAAGCCACACAGAATCTAAGCACGTTATATTCCGATTATAAAGAGACATTTCATGACCACGACTTAGATGAAGAGCTTGATAATATTCACACGCCAGTAACAAAACCCGGTGAAATAACGTTTCATCATTCAGAGGTTATTGAGGAAGAACTTTCATTAGAGAAAAAACAGATGGATCTTATTAAAAGGGCACTTGATAAACATAAAGGAAAAAGGAAACAAGCGGCCAATGAGTTAGGGATATCTGAACGGACACTCTATCGCAAGATCAAAGAATATAACATTGAATAACATAACAACATCAGCTTAGTGATAAAACGAGCTCCATTTACGCATATTTATTTCTTTTTGGTAATAGCTCTGCTTCTCAATGCAGGATGCTCTACCAAAAAGAATACCTTTTTTAGTAGGACTTACCACAATATTACTACCCATTACAACATCTACTGGAATGGAGAAGAGGCATTTAAAAATGGATACACACAACTCGGCTCAACACTAAAAGACGATTACAACCAGATTCTCCCTATCTATCAAACAGCAAATCCAGAAAGTGTACAAGGGATTACGCTTCAAATGGATCGGGCTATAGAAAAGGCAAATAAGGCCATTGCTAAGCACTCTTTGCTATATGACTTTAAAGAATATAATCGTTGGATAGACGACTGTTATCTATTGATGGGACGTGCGTTTTATTATAAACAGGATTATGCCAATGCGCGACGCAATTTTGATTATGTAGTGATGCGATTTAAAGATGAGCCCTCATCTTACGAAGCGATGCTATGGCAAGCTAAATGCGCCATTCAATCCGACGAAGGAGAAAGAGCCGGTTCTATTTTAGCTCAATTACAGAACATTGCATCACGCCAAAGCATACCAAAATCTGCCATCAGAGAGATTCCACAAACCTATGCATGGCTCTACCAAAGGAATGGGAATGATGGATTAGCGATTAAATATCTGAATGATGCAATAAAAATAAACCATGAAAAGAGCACTAAGGTGCGTCTGCTTTTTGTACTAGGACAATACTATCTTAAGAACGAAGACTTTAAAAAAGCAACGCTTGCATTCCAGCGGGTACTACAAAATAACCCGACCTTTGAAATGGGCTTTCAGGCACAGATTTCTATGTCCAGCTCATTCGATCCATTATCAGGAAGTAACAAAGGATTGGAAAAGACGTTGCTTAAGATGCTACGTGAGGCTAAGAATAAAGAATATGCAAGCCAGATCTATTTTGCATTGGGATCATTGGCTCAAAAAGAAAATAATGACACACTTGCCGTATCTCGTTATAAACGTTCAGTAGCTGAAGCCAAAACGAACAAACTACAAAAGACCTATACAGCCTTAAAGCTCGGCGAGTTTCTTTTCAATAAACAACAATATATCAGCGCCCAGATATACTATGATACGGCCGTACAGCTTCTCTCCGAAAACCATCCGGATTATAAACTGGCTTCACAACGGGCAACTACACTCAGCAAGCTATCCGGCGAAATCGCTACAATAAAAAAGGAGGACAGCCTCCAGCTAATAGCCCGTATGCCACTACACGACAGGAACGAATACATTAGCAATCTGATCGAAAAGACACTCCTAAAAGAAGAGAAACAACGTCAGCTTGAAGCGAAGATTCAACTTTCGGGTCAAACGAATAATTTGTTACAAACCCGACAAAACACGACCAGCTTCAGTGGAGAGTGGTATTTTTATAACCCCTCTGCTTTGAGCTTTGGATATACCGAATTCATTAAACGCTGGGGACGTCGTCAGCTTGAAGATAATTGGCGTTTAAGCACCAAACGAATGGTTACGGACTTCCCTAATGCCCTTCCGAAAGACACCGTCAAAGTACCAGCTCTGGCTGAAACTTCAGCACCACAAAAATTTGATCCGCATAAAAAAGATAGTTATTTGAAAGATCTTCCACTTACGGAAGACAAAATGAAGCTTTCAAACGATAGAATAACATCCGCACTATACAATACAGGATTATTGTATAGAGAAGGGCTCAACGACAATCAGAAGGCAGCTACAGCATTTGAGCAACTCATCCAGCGATTTCCAAATCAACCTTTTGGTGTAGTACCTTACTATCATCTTTATCGAATTTACAGCGACTTACAGAATACGAGCCAAGCCGATAAATACAAGAAGCTTATTTTAGAGCGCTATCCTAACACCCAATATGCATATCTCGTATCAGATCCAGCGTTTTTAAAGACATTAAAAATTGCTCGTGAAAAAGCATTAACAATGTACGATGAAACACTCGATGCCTTAAAGAGTGGACACTACAGTCTGGTTCAGATCTATTGCAAAGAGGCACTGACCAACCTTTCCCAAGAAGATGAGTTGAGACCACGTTTTGAATATGCCTATGCACTTTCGTTAGTAAAAACTGCAGGAATCGATTCAGCTAAAGTTGCATTACAGCTTCTCACTACAAAATACTCCAATCATCCTGTGGCAAATCTGGCACTGGATGTATTAAAAAGCATGGACGAACTGCCTGCTGATGTATCCATTGAAAAAGCAGTTACTCAAACAGAAGTTTTCAGATACACCACACAACAACCCCATCGTTTTGTCATCATAGCGGAAACGGATAAATTAAATATTGCAGCATTACAAGCCAGAATGAACGACCTCATTCTAAAAAAATATTCATCCGGAAATCTCACTATACAAATCACTCCGTTCAAAAACATGACGTTATTTTCAATTAGTGGTTTTACTGATAGTGCGAAAGCGATGCTCTTCTATGATTCGGTAGCCACTGAAGCTTATATTCAAGTCATCCTTAAAGATGTTAAAACGAATCAGTTTATCATCACGGAACCCAACTTTGAAATACTAAATCGAAACCAGAATCTAGAAGAATACCTTAATTTCTTCAAAGCGAAATACAAAAGATGAGTCTTGTTAAAATTTGAAAATTAACAACCTTTTATTTTTGCCTATTAGCGAATTCAGGTTATATTTGTAAAACACCTTTTTAATCAACAAAAGCGATGGCTAAGATTCCTATTAGTGAGACCCCCTCAGCAAATCTCATACAAGCAGACACATACATCACCGGTGACATATTTTCGGGAGGAAACATTAGGATTGACGGAGTACTAAAAGGCTCATTAAAGTGTTTAGGCAAAATGATACTTGGCCCAACCGGTCGTATTGAAGGAGATATCGTTGCTCAAAATGCAGACCTTGAAGGCAAAATAAAAGGCAATGTATTGGTAGCCGAGTTACTTTCTTTGAAAGCAACTGCTGAAATCAACGGTGATATTACGAGCAACAAGCTGGCTATAGAACCGGGCGCACGTTTTACGGGTGCTTGCAATATGAATGGCCCACAAAATATAAGCGACGTAATAGAGCTACCTGATGAAATTATCAAAGAACAACAAGCCACCGCTTAATTCGTATGCCCGCTATTCAAATATGGCATTCCAAATGGGCGCTATCATTGGCATCTTCACATTTGGAGGTTATCAGCTTGATAAATGGATCCATACCTTACCATTATTTACCATTATTTTATCGTTAGCCGGAGTAGTTATCGCTATCTACATTTCAATTAAAGACGAAATACAAAAAAAATAAATGCAAAAAAAATTCAATACATCTCTTGGCGTAGCAACCATTATTCTGGCAATTCTTATTGCTGCGACCAAACTATTTCTCGCCCCCGTATATTCACCGACCCTGCTTCCCTTTGCGCTTCTATTGGTGTTTTCATTGTCGTTCTTTGGCTTCCGTATATTCCAGAAGCTCATTGATCAGGCGCCCAAAAAGTTTGCAGGATATTATATGGCGTTCACTTTTGGTAAAATGATCATTCATCTTTTTATCATGTTAATCTTAGCCTTTGTAAATAGAAAGCAAGCCATCCCATTAATCATATGGTATGGCGTTTTCTTCCTTATTTACACAGTAATAGAAACAATTTTCACCTTTAAAATATCAAAGAAAATTTAATTGATAAAGGCTCTTCTCTTAGATAAACCGGGCCTTTCGTCCGGTTTTTTTCTTTCCGATGAACAAGACACCAGCAGTTTTGTTTAAGATAACACAAGTAACCATTAAACAATAAATACAAACCGAAAAATAAAATGTTACACATCACCCGCAAAGAACATTTTAATGCAGCTCACAGGCTCTTTCGTGAAGATTATGATGATGCTATGAATCTGCTGGTATTCGGGAAGTGTTCAAATCCCAACTGGCATGGCCATAACTACACACTTTATGTTACGGTAGCTGGTGAGATAAATCCTGCAACCGGTTTTGTCATTAATCTTAAAGACCTGAGCATAATAATCCGCGAAAAGGTTACGGATAAGATAGATCACAAAAACATCAATCTTGAAGTCGACTTTATGCAAGGCAAGATGGCCTCGACCGAAGTACTAACTATTGCGATCTGGAATGAGCTTGAAGACGAAATAAAAAAATTAGGTGCAAATTTATTTTGTGTAAAACTGTATGAAACAGAGAATAACTTTGCAGAATATTTTGGCAAATAAAAAAATAAAGACTCTTAACTATTACTAATATGGCAAGCGAAATAAGCAAAGAAATGCTCCTTGAGAATATGATGGACGATTATGAACCACAAAATGGATATCAGAAAGTAGATCGTTACAACCTTGAATCAATAGAAAAGCTAGCTTTTCACTACAAAGAGATTTTAACACTCATTGGCGAAGATGTAAACAGAGAGGGATTACACAAAACGCCTGAAAGAGTAGCCAAAGCCATGCAATTTCTGACGCATGGATACGATCTTGATCCTGAACAGATATTATTATCGGCGATGTTCAAAGAAGACTATAAGCAGATGGTATTGGTGAAAAACATAGAAATTTATTCAATGTGCGAACACCATATGATTCCTTTCTTTGGCAAAGCCCATGTAGCCTATATTCCTAACGGATATATTGTAGGCTTAAGCAAACTGCCACGTATTGTTGATGCCTTTGCACGCCGTCTCCAGGTACAAGAACGCTTAACGACCCAGATAAAAGATTGTATCCAACAAACATTAAAGCCTCTTGGCGTTGCAGTTGTCATCGAAGCCCAACACATGTGCATGTCTATGCGTGGTATACAAAAGCAAAATTCGGTTACGACCACCAGTGACTTTACAGGTGCTTTTCTAAGAGAATCAACCAGAGCTGAATTCATCCACCTCTTAGGTCAAAACCTCCATTAAGAGGTCCGTCAAAAGCTGACAGCATTACAGCTTTTGGCAATTGGTATACTTTTTGAATATAAGCAGAATGAGTCAGGGTTCCGGTTCTCGAAACAATAACCTTCGCTCATTTTGCGTTATTAATGAAAGCAATCTTACAATTCTTACTACATTTGTAAACCTAAATAACAAATAAAATAAAAAATGGACTATCGTAATTTTGATATGAAATCAAATTCGCAGGTCGATGTACAATCTGTAGACTTTGCGCGTACCTTCGTAGCGAATGTATTCTCATGGATGTTCATTGCACTTGCTATTACTGCATTAACTGCATGGGGATTTGCTGAATCAGGAATGGTGACCTCACTATTTTCGCAAGGCAAATTGAATATTCTGGGTTGGATTGTCATGTTGGCTCCACTGGGATTCGTCTTAGCACTGTCAGCAGGATTTAACCGCTTCTCATCTGCAACACTTATACTCCTATTTACGCTTTATGCAGTTGTGATGGGTATGAGTATGAGCTTCATTCTGCTTGCATTCACCGGATCGTCTATCGCGCTGACATTTGTCTCAACCTCCGCCATGTTTGGTGTAATGGCCATTGCAGGTTATACTACAAAAACTGACCTGACAAAGATGGGCTCCATATTGTTTATGGGATTGATTGGTATCATCATAGCATCTGTTGTAAATGCATTTCTTGGAAGTTCCACCATGGATCTGATCATCAGCATTCTTGGCGTCATCATCTTTACAGGATTAACTGCATGGGATGTTCAAAAGATAAAACGTATTGGAGAAACTTCGCAAAGTGGAGAAATGGCACGTAAACTTACCATTATGGGAGCACTTACACTGTATCTCGACTTCATCAACCTCTTTATGTTCTTACTTCGCTTTTTAGGCGATCGTAAGTAAACTTCATTCAAAAGGTACAAAAAAAGCCTTCCTGGTAGGAAGGCTTTTTTTGTACCTTTGCACATAACTAATCATCAACTTTTTTCAATAAAAAACGGAAAATATGAAAAAGGCATACGTATTTCCTGGACAGGGAGCACAGTTTGTAGGCATGGGGAAAGACCTCTACGACAACTCACCTTTAGCAAAGGAAATGTTTGAAAAAGCCAATGATATCTTAGGTTTCAGAATTACTGACCTAATGTTTGCTGGCACAGATGAAGATCTTCGTCAAACCCGTGTAACACAACCAGCTATTTTTCTTCATTCAGTAATCCTAGCAGCTACCAAAGGTGCCGAATTTACACCCGATATGGTTGCCGGTCATTCACTTGGCGAGTTCTCCGCATTAGTTGCCTCCAAAGCATTAGCTTTCGAAGATGGACTAAAGTTAGTTTATGCCCGTGCAATGGCTATGCAGAAAGCTTGCGAAGCCCATCCTTCTACCATGGCGGCTATCATCGGACTGGCAGATAATGTAGTTGAAGAGACACTGGCTGGCATCAATGAAGTAGTAGTACCTGCAAACTATAATTGTCCCGGACAACTTGTTATATCCGGATCTATAGAAGGTATAGAGATAGCTTGCGAGAAGTTAAAAGCTGCCGGAGCAAAACGTGCATTACCATTAAAAGTTGGTGGTGCGTTTCACAGTCCGCTCATGGAGCCTGCCCGCATCGAACTGGCTGCAGCAATCAACAGCACCCCTTTTAACAACCCTATCTGCCCGATCTATCAGAATGTAAATGCAAAGGCTGTAACCTCCGCAGAAGAGATTAAAACGAACCTTATCGCCCAACTAACAGCACCTGTACGCTGGACACAGATCGTTCAGAACATGGTAGCCGATGGCGGCACACTATTTACTGAAGTTGGACCTGGTAGTGTACTTCAAGGTCTGGTTAAAAAAATAGCACCTGTTGCCGAAGTAATGAGTGCTTAACTCGTTAATATTATAATCAAAAAAAGTATCGCCATTCCTCCCAAGAGCGTGGAAAGACGAACGCGAAATACATAAAGAAGAAGGGCTAAATTCAATACTGAGTTTCGCCCTTCTTCTTTATATTAAAGTATTTTGTTCTGGAGGTTTCCTTTATTCAATAACTTTTCAAGTAGCGGGTTGTATCGTGCCTTCAACAATTCATTCATCAACTTCTGATTGTGAATATCCGATCCTATGAAATCGATCATATCCGCATCAATCAGCTTCTCAGCAAACCTCCGCACGTCAGGAGCATAGTATCCGGTGATAGATCCCACATTCACCTGAAAAAAGACACCCCGGTTTTTCAGATCCTCAAACTTAGCCATGTCGTTATGCCAGAAACTATAACGTTCGGGATGTGCCAGAATAACGTTATACCCATTTACCTGTAGTTCAAAAAGATACTCCCTGTAAGCAGGATGGATGCTATAATATGAGAATTCAACCAAAACATGTTTCTGTCCAAAAGTCAGAAAGTCATTTGATTTGATCTTATCCTCAAAGCCATCATCCATCAGATATTCAGCAGCAGCCTCAACCTCAATAGCCAGGCCAGCTTCCTTAACCGCCAACCGCAGACGATCCAATGCCGGCAGAATATTCTCCGCTGAGTTCTTGTAGTAATCGGCCTGGATATGTGGTGTAGTAATCACCTTTCGATAACCTAATTCAGCCAACTGTTTGATAATACCCACAGACTCTTCAAACGACTTACTGCCATCATCCACCCCCGGAATAAAATGCGAATGAAAATCCACCTCAATCTCCTTGAGTGAAAGCGCATTCTTCAACTGATGAGATTTCCCACCAAACATTCCGGAGAACAATGACATAACTACAGCTTAGCGTGCGACATATTGCTTTTCATAGTACTTCTGATAACTACCGGAAGTAACATCTTCAAGCCACTTTTGATTTTCAAGATACCAATCAATCGTCAATTCAAAACCTTCGTCAAACTTGATAGAGGGTTCCCAACCAAGTTCTTCACGTATTTTGGTCGCATCGATAGCATAACGCAAATCATGACCGGCTCTATCCTTTACATACGTAATCAATTGAGCAGAAGTACCGGGTGTACGATCCAGTTTCCGATCCATGATCTCGCATAACTTTTTAACCAGATCAATGTTGGTCCATTCATTATTACCACCGATATTATATTTTTCGCCCAGACGACCCTTATGGAAAATCAAATCCAGTGCACGAGCATGATCAACCACATAAAGCCAGTCTCTGATATTCTCACCTTTTCCATAAATCGGCAAAGGCTTATTATGCCGGATATTATTTATACACAGTGGAATCAATTTTTCAGGAAAATGGAAAGATCCATAGTTATTCGAACAGTTCGAAACAACAACAGGCATCCCGTAAGTATGATAGTAAGCCAACACAATATGATCAGAACTTGCTTTCGAAGCAGAATATGGACTTCTTGGATCGTAAGGAGTCTCTTCGGTAAACATACCCGTTTCACCTAACGAACCATAGACCTCATCTGTAGAGATATGTTGAAAACGTTTCCCTTCGAAATTGCCATTCCAGCTTTTACGGGCAGCATTCAACAGATTAACCGTCCCAACAATATTGGTAAAGATAAACTCCATAGGATTCGAAATCGATCTATCTACATGGCTTTCAGCTGCAAGATGAATAACACCATCAATTGGATATGTTTCAAACAACTTATCCATTGCCTCAGCATCTACGATATCTGCTTTTACAAAAGTATAATTAGGCGCATTCTCTATGTCGCGAAGGTTTGCCAGGTTACCGGCATAGGTCAATTTGTCAAGATTAATAATCCGATAGTTAGGATACTTATTTACAAATAAGCGTACAAGATGCGAGCCAATGAATCCTGCCCCACCTGTAATTAAAATGTTTTTCTCAAAATTGCTCATTGCTATCTTTTTTAAAGGGTAAAGATATAAAAAACAAACGCCCGCAACTATTTACGGGCGTTCAGAAATTATTAAATATCTGTAAAAACGAAAAAGATTAAGCCTTTCCAGCCAGTTTTTTCTCCCAGTTCCACGATGTACGCATCATCTCATCCAGACCAATCTCAGCTTTCCAGCCCAACTCTTCATTAGCGAATGAAGTATCGGCCCAAACTTTTTCAACATCACCTGCGCGACGAGGTACGATTTTATAGTTTAGCTTTATATTATTGATCCGTTCAAAAGCCTCAATAACCTCTAGTACAGAGAACCCATTTCCCGTACCCAGATTAAATATCTCCATGTTCTTTTTATTTTTACCATTAATCAAACGATTAACAGCAACAACATGTGCTTTGGCAAGGTCAACAACATGCAGATAGTCGCGAACAGCAGTTCCATCCGGTGTTGAATAATCACTGCCGAAAACACTTAAACATTCGCGTTTACCAATAGCTGTTTGTGTAATAAAAGGAATCAGGTTGTTTGGGACGCCCAAAGGCAGCTCCCCTATTAATGCAGACTCATGTGCACCAATCGGATTAAAATAACGAAGGGCAATCGTTTTTAGATTAGTTGCAGCCGTTGTAAATTCGATGATCTCTTCGCACATCTGCTTGGTGTTACCATAAGGTGACCATGCTTTTTTAATCGGTGCAGTCTCTTTAACAGGCAATTCATCAGGCTGGCCATAAACCGTACAGGATGATGAAAAGACAAGATTCTGAATATTATGAACGCGCATAGCCTCCATAATATTAATCAGTGACTGAACATTATTTCTGTAATAGGCAAGCGGCTTTGTCATCGATTCGCCAACAGCTTTATAGGCAGCAAAATGAATGATACCGTCAATATCTGAATGGCGGGCAAAGAAATCAGCTGTTGCAGCTTCAGCAGCCAGATCAAAGTTTTCAAAGTATGGTCTGACACCACTAATCTTTTCAATATTATCCAACACCTCAATATTCGAATTGGAAAGATTGTCTACAATTAATACTTCAAAGCCCTGTTGTTGAAGCTCTACCACGGTGTGCGAACCAATATATCCGGTACCACCTGTTACAAGAATTTTCTTCATTTGGAATATGATTTATATTATTGATCCTATTATTATCAAGTCACAAATTTAACAAATTTACAAACAGAATAAACTTATTAATATTTTTTATTATCACTTCTTTGATTAATCAATTCGGGTAACCACTCCCTCCTTCAACAGATAGTGTTGGTTGCTTTCCGGACAGACAGCAATCCCCTCTTTATCGAAAGAG
>JAHEYR010000176.1 GCA_023251485.1 Bacteroidales bacterium | reverse complement strand
GTTCTGTTTATCAAGAATGAGACGCTGGCGAAAAGAGTTGCGATAACAGGTGGTTTTGTTGGTCTGGCCTACACACTCTATGTGCTGGCACTCTTTACCAATGGGGTGGGCGATTTCAACTTTACAGCCTCATGGATACCGAGTATTGGGGTAAATTTCCATATCGGTCTGGATGGACTCTCCATGTTGATGGTGTTGCTGACCAACCTACTAGCTCCATTCATCTATCTGAGTGGTACCAATAAAGTGCAACCCAGAGCAGCAGTGTTGTATGCATTGATGTTGTTTATGCAGGCTGCCATGTTGGGCGTATTTACAGCACTCGATGGATTTTTGTTTTACATCTTCTGGGAACTTTCGTTAATACCCATCTACTTCATTGTGTTGCTATGGGGCGGAGAACGCCGACAGATCATCACCCTGAAGTTTTTTATATACACATTGCTGGGCTCGTTACTGATGCTCATTGCCATCATCTTCATGTATTTGAAGACACCGGGTGGCGACTGGGAATGGGTTAGTTTTATCCACAACCATATTTCGGCTGATGCACAAGGTGTGCTCTTCTGGTTTATGTTTCTGGCCTTTGCCATTAAGATGCCTGTGTTTCCATTTCACACATGGCAGCCATCGACCTATACCACCGCTCCATCACAAGGAACCATGATGCTTTCGGGAATCATGCTCAAGATGGGAATCTTTGGTGTGATACGTTGGTTGCTTCCAGTTCTGCCGCTGGGCGTTCAACAGTGGGGGACAACGGCAATGATTCTTTCTATTATCGGAATCATCTATGCCTCGATTCTTGCTTTTAAACAGAATGATCTGAAGACATTGATAGCTTATTCATCTATTGCACACGTGGGACTCATCTCGGCAGGACTGTTTGCACATTCCGCTCAGGCATTGCAGGGTGCTGCTTTCCAGATGCTGGTGCATGGTATTAATGTGATTGGACTCTTCTATATCATCGAATTGATTGAACGCAGAGTCGAGACCCGCGACCTTACCTTGTTGGGGGGGATCAAAATTAAAGCGCCGAAACTTTCATTACTGTTTATGATTATGCTGTTGGGCAGTGTTGGATTACCGCTCACAAATGGATTTGTAGGAGAGTTTCTATTGATTACCGGAATCTTCCATGCGGGTATATGGTTTGCGCTTCTAGCAGGCCTTACAATCATCATGGGAGCCATTTATATGCTGTATGCCTTCCAGAAGGTGATGCTGGGCGATACCAATACACTTACCGCACAATTTACCGACATCAAGGGTGTTGAATTGGCAGTACTTGTTCCATTGGCGATACTGGTCATATTGTTGGGCATATATCCACAACCTATTCTTGATTTAACTTCGGGCGTTGTTGATCAAATCCTGAAATTGTCAATTTAATTAAAGTGAACACATTGTTTAGTTGATACAAAGAACTATGCTTCCATTTATTGCATTAGCCGTTTTGGGAATCGTCCTGCTCTATGCAGGCCTCACAAAAAATAACCGTTTACTGGTTCCGATAGCAGTCGCTGGATTGCTTGTTACGCTTGGCTTTACATTAAAAGCCTGGGATAGTAATGTCTCCTATTATAACCGGATGGCATTAATAGACAATTTCTCAATTGCATTTAATGCAGTGGCAATCGTGAGTACGATCCTTATTCTGCTGCTCGCTGTTTTCTATTACAAGAACGTAAAAGAACATGTAGCTGAGGTCTATGCCTTGATGCTGTTTTCTGTGTTTGGAGGATTTTTGATGACTGGTTACACCAATCTGGTGCTTTTATTTATTGGTATTGAAACACTCTCCATTCCATTATATGTTTTGGCCGGATCAAAAAAGAGTTCGCTCCGATCGAACGAAGCTTCGTTTAAGTACTTTCTGATGGGAGCCTTTTCAAGTGCCATCCTCTTGATGGGAATAGCCTTGATTTATGGAGCTGTCGGATCGTTTCATCTTGCGGCAATCCCTATCCTCATTAAAAACACCTATGGATTTATTCTCGGCACACCCGGAGTATATCCCGGAATCCTTCATATTGGGATCATATTGGTTTTAGTAGGGTTTGCCTTTAAAGTAGCGGCAGTACCCTTTCATTTCTGGACACCTGATGTTTATGAAGGATCACCAACCATCGTAACTATTTTCATGGCAACAGTGGTAAAGACATTAGGTTTTGCAGCCTTCTACCGATTCTTTGTCACGTTCGGACCTATTGATACGATCTGGAAAGACATACTATGGGTCATCATTGTATTGACACTCATCGTGGGCAACCTTGCTGCGCTGAACCAGAAAGGGACGAAACGTATGCTGGCTTACTCCTCTATATCACATAGTGGATTTATGTTAATCGCTATTATAGCCATCAATAAACTCAGTGCCGGCAGCTTACTTTTCTATTCGATGGCCTATTCATTCGCCACGATAGCAGCGTTTGGAGTGTTAATCAGTATCAAGAACTACCTTCAACAATCAGACAATCTCGCCATCTTTAACGGACTGGCAAAGAAGAACCCATTACTGGCACTGATTATGACGATCGCCTTGCTCTCTATGGCTGGTATACCTATTACAGCAGGGTTCTTTGCAAAATATTACATCTTTGTGAATGCGGTGAGTCAGGGTTATGTCTGGCTTACGTTGATTGGAATTGTAGCCGCCCTCATCGGTGTTTACTATTACTTCCGTATCATTGTTGCCATGTACTTTAAAGAAGACGATTCAACACTTCCCAAAGTTGAAGTGCAGCCATTATTTATGGCAACACTGTTGTTTGCAACCTTCATGACATTGGCCATGGGACTATTTCCCGGATGGTTTATTGATTTGCTGTAGTTTAGGCAAAAGGCAATAGTAAAGAATCGGGTTATTTTAGTGGTTTCCAGCATATAAAAATAGTGAGATCCATGGATAACAATTAAAATTGACCACGAATCTCACTATTGCCTATTGCCTTTTTGCCTAATGCCTTTTTTTATTATCTGATGTAACACATCCCATAAAAAAACTCTATTTTTACACCTTTATACATTCTACATTTACAAGTATCAAACTTACAAAACAATGAACAAGGATATTTTCAATCTAGAACCAACGGCTGTTTGGAAAAACTTCTACAGTCTCACACAAGTACCTCGTCCTTCTAAAAGCGAAGACAAGATCCAGGCATTTATGGTCGCTTTTGGAAAAGGTCTTGGCTTAGAAACAATCCACGACGAAGTAGGGAATGTCATCATTCGCAAACCTGCTACTAAAGGAATGGAGAACCGTAAAGGTGTTATCATGCAAGGACACCTCGATATGGTTCCTCAAAAGAATAGCGATAAAGTTCACGATTTCATCAATGACCCCATTGAAGCATATGTTGATGGTGAATGGGTTACTGCTAACGGAACCACTCTTGGTGCCGATAATGGTATGGGGGTAGCTGCTGCTATGGCTATTCTTCAATCAACAACAATTCCACATGGTCCCATTGAAGCACTGTTTACTTCAGATGAAGAAACAGGTATGACAGGTGCTTTCGGACTAAAATCAGGTATCCTTAAAGGAGATATCTTACTTAATATGGACTCGGAAGACGAAGGCGAACTCTATGTAGGTTGTGCTGGTGGTACCAATGCAAATATCAAGCTTCCCTTCAAGAAAGAGGCTGTTCCGGCAGGACATGTTGCTTTAAAACTATTTATCAAAGGACTTAAAGGTGGTCACTCAGGATTAGAGATCATTCTGGGTCGTGGCAATGCCAACAAGATGATGAACCGTTGGTTAAAAAAAGCCAGCAAGAATCTTGGACTTCGTTTAGCATCTATTGATGGAGGAAGTCTTCGTAACGCTATTCCTCGCGAGTCGGTTGCGATTGTTACTGTCCCTGCTGAAAATGCTGAGAAAGCTATTGCATGTGTTGTTTCGTTCGAAGCTACACTTAAAAGTGAGTTTAAAGCAGTTGAGCCCGATCTAAGTTTCACTGCTCAGAAAACAACGCTACCCGAAATGGTTATTGATAACGATAGCACACTGAAACTCTTCAGGGCTGTTTACGCCTGTCCTAACGGCGTTATGCGTATGAGTGATGCTATGCCAGGTTTAGTTGAGACCTCGACGAACCTTGCCCGTGTAAAATCGGAAGACGATCATTTCATCCTACAATGTTTACTCCGTAGCTCAGTAGATTCAGCCAAAGAATCATTAGGCGAAATGGTTGCCAGCGTATTCGAATTAGCCGGTGCCGAAGTTGTATTGGATGGAAGCTATCCAGGTTGGAAACCCGATATGGAATCAGCTATTCTGAAGACGATGCAAGCTGTTTACCAAAAGCTATATGGCAAAGTTCCTGCGACCATGGCTATCCATGCTGGTTTGGAATGTGGCTTATTAGGTGGCGTTTATCCAAACTGGGATATGATTTCGTTTGGCCCCACCATCCGTTATCCACACTCACCGGACGAAAAAGTAAACATCGCTTCCGTTGATAAATTCTGGAAATATCTGCTTGCCACCTTAGAAGCAATCCCTGTTAAATAAATATTTTTATCAATTTAATTTCAGAGAGGGTTGGATTTATAGAATTAATTTTCTATTTTTGCACTCCCAAAAAAGAATAAAGCAATGAAAAGGACATTCCAACCCTCGCAGAGAAAAAGAATCAATAAGCATGGCTTCCGCCTAAGGATGTCATCAGCTAATGGCCGCCGAGTATTGGCCGCCCGTCGCGCTAAAGGACGTACCAAACTGACTACTTCTGACGAGAAGTCTTTAAAGTAAGCAACGGAAAACAATATTTGAAAAGATAAATCAACATGAAAGGAGGCAATGCCTCCTTTTTTGCTTGAAATCATGTTGCTATTTCACAAAAAGCCCTAACTTCGCAACCAATAATATTAACGAATACGATAAAGAAGCAACACTGTTATTTATCATGATAAAAATTCTCACAATTATGCTTGGGGTCTATTTGATCCTAAGATGGACCGTTCGTCTTTTACTGCCTCCTATGGTAAACAGGCAGATGAATAATTTCAAGGATCAATTCTATCGGCAGAATCCGGATTTTGCTCAAAAGAAGAGACAACCTGAAGGAAAAGTAACTGTTGAAAACGCCGAACCTAGTCGTACCAAGACGAAAAATGATGGCGATTATGTTGATTACGAAGAAATAAAATAACCCAATACATCCATTAACTCGACTATTCCGCATGAAGAATCCAGTTTATCAGAAATTATGGCCGATACTTGCAGCTATTGTTGCATTTCTTATTATCACGGCTGCCTATTTCCACCCACTTCTCGAGGGGAAACGTTTACGCCAAAGCGATATCATCCAATTTAAAGGCATGTCGAAAGAAATCGTAGACTATCGCGCTAAAACGGGAGAAGAAGCCTTATGGACCAACTCTATGTTTGGTGGAATGCCTGCATACCAGATCTCAGTACAACATAAAGGCAATTTGATGACCTATGTTGACCGGGTTTTGCAGTTAGACCTGCCGCGTCCTGCCGGTTTCGTATTTCTTTATTTCCTTGGATTTTTCTTATTGTTAATGGCAATGGGGGTCAGTCCATGGTTAAGTTTAACCGGCGCCATAGCATTTGCATTCTCGTCGTACTTCTTCATCATCATCGATGCGGGGCACAACAGTAAAGCACATGCCATTGCATATATGGCTCCTGTGATAGCGGCAATGATCTTTGCCTTTAAGAAAAGATATCTGTTGGGAGGAGCCCTCATGGCGCTGTTTCTGGCATTGCAGATCAACGCTAATCACCTACAGATCACTTTCTATCTGGCGTTGCTTGCGTTCATCTATGGAATATTCGAATTTATCAATGCTTACAAAGAGAAAGAGTTAAACAGTTTCTTCAAGGCTGTTGGTGTATTATTTGTCGGAGCGCTATTAGCCATCGGCCCAAACATCTCCAACTTGTGGACAACTGCTGAATACACTGCCGCCTCAAACCGTGGCAAGTCTGAGCTCACCGATAAAGCACATCTAAAAACAAGCGGTCTCGACAAAGACTATGCTACCCAATGGAGTTATGGTATTGACGAAACCATGACGCTACTTATTCCAAATATGAAGGGTGGTGCATCTGATTATCTCGGAAACAACCCTACTGCAATGAAAGAGGTCAAAGAAGAGCTGAAGAGTGCTGTTGCACAACAACCGGCTTATTGGGGAAATCAACCTTTCACCTCAGGTCCTGTTTATATTGGAGCCTTTGTCTTCTTCCTGTTTATCTTAGGAATGTTCATTGTTGACAACCGGATCAAATGGCCGCTTTTTACAACCTTTGTTCTATCCATTTTGTTAGCTTGGGGGCACAATTTCTCGTTTCTCACCAATCTTTTCCTCTACTACTTCCCCGGATATAATAAGTTCCTATCAGTATCAATGATTCTGGTATTAGCTGAACTCGTCGTTCCAATTATCGCTACATTGGGATTAAAGAAGGTTATTGATAACCCGGAGGTCTTCAAAACTAAAAAGCTCTATATCTACATCAGTTTAGGTCTTACAGCAGGTGTAGCGTTGATCATCTATCTCTTCCCTGGCATCTTTGGGTTAATCAGCAACCAAGAGTTTAC
>JAHEYR010000175.1 GCA_023251485.1 Bacteroidales bacterium | reverse complement strand
GTCAAAACTTTGTCGACCCTTTCCCGATAGTTTGTCCATGGTTAGTCCATACCTTTTAGTGTATGGGCTAAGTATGGACAAACTATGGACAAAGTATGGAGATACTATGGACAAACTCTTCCTTTTATGAGTGTCGTATAAGCGATTTCCCATCTGTTTATGGGAAGATTCAAATGATGATCAGGTTGAAAATTCAGGCTTATTGATTGCCTTATTTTTTAAGGAATAAAGGAAATGTTCATCTCAATAGTGTATGTTTTTAGAGTCCAGATACGTTCTTTAAATATGCTTGTGCATAACGTAATTCACTGTATGTTATCTCTTCCCCCAATGATGTTTTTGCAAGCGATAAATTAGATTCAGGGTTGTTCGCGAAATATTCCGAAATCAATGAAAGCTTTTCTGAAGAGACAAACTGATCAATATTAAGTTCGCCTGTACTAATATAATGAGCCAGATGCCCTTCAATAGTAGTGAGTGCAAAGCCTCTTTCAGATGCTATCTCCTTGATAGATTTCCCGGATTTGTACAAATCGAAACTGGCTTGTTTTGTGTTTATTTTTTCAGGTTTGATAGGTTCTACCTCTTTCTGTGGCTCTTCGTCCAGTATGATTTCGATATTACTATCTTCTAAGTATTCTTTAATGATCGTCAACACCTCTTCTCCGAACTGATCTACTTTTTTCTGTCCAAACCCTTTTATCTTTTTAAGCTGTTTTAAAGAAACCGGGTGCTTGGTTACCAATTCTATCAACGTTTTCTGTGGTATAACCATGTATGAAGGCAGATCGAATTCTTCTGCTTTATTTTCCTTCCACGTTTTTAACCGGGCGTAAAGTTTGGGATGAGTTATCGATGATGAAACATGTTCTTCTTGTCTCTTTTGTGCTGGTTTCCGATCCGGTTTTTCTATGGTCGATTTTGCTCTGGCAGCCAGATACTCTTTTACTTTGAATCCATTGATACAGTTTTTTAAGCAAGCAATTTTGATGGATGTCTCTTGGGTCAATTCATCCAATACTGTGTTTATCGATTTTCTTACTGTTTTGTTATCTGTCTCTATGTTGGTTTCTTTCAATACATTGTGGATTATAGCAGTAGTTGTGTCCAGAAAATAGCCACATGCTTTTATAATTCGATCTTGTAATTGAACGTTTTCTTCAATATTCTTTTGTTCAGTGACTAACTTATTTACCTGAGCCTTAAATGTAACTGAAACATCCAGGATTTTAGTCTTTAATGAAGTGGCAAGCTGCTCGAATATCCCCTGATAACTTTCATGGATGCTCGCCCCATTATCTGATAAAATCTTTATCAGGTAGTTTAATCTTCGGTTTATTGAGGTATAGTCGAATAGCTCGAGCAACAGTGTGTGTTGGTAATCGTATTTTGATTGGTCAAGTATTTGTTGATCTGGCTGGTTTTGTTCAACTTCATGTGTATATGTCGAAACGGTAGTGTCTGTTTTTATGCTGCGAGGCGAAATAGGGTTGCTCAAAACCATGCCTTCGAGCGTTTTGCAACGGCTGAGCGCAACATAAACCTGTCCGAATGCAAAAGCGTCATTTGCATCAATGATGGCTTTTTCGAAGGTGAGCCCTTGACTTTTGTGAATGGTGATGGCCCAGGCTAATTTCAAAGGATACTGAATGAAGGAGCCAATGATCGTCTCCTTGATCTCTTTGGTCGTCTCGTCAATCGAATATTTTGTGTTATTCCATTCTAATGGAACTACACTGATATCCTCATTATCGTCTTCACATCTGACCAGGATACAATCGTCTTCGAAATCTACCACTGTTCCGATCTTTCCATTGTAAAACAGCTTTTCGAGCGAGGTATCATTCTTCACAAACATCACCTGAGCGCCTCTTTTTAGCGTTAGTTTATACTCAGTGGGGTAGCTATATTCAGGAAACTCACCACTGGTGGTAGCATCAAAATTATAAGTTGTGCCCGAAAGCTTTTCAAGCTTGGTCTCGTTGAGCCTGTTAGCCTTTGCGACATGGGTCGTGAGGGTGATATAACCATCGTCGGAGTCTTTTGCGAAATCGGGGATGTATCTCTTATTTAATTGATTCAGCGTGTCTGTGTCAATATGATTCTCTCGAACCTTATTAAGAATTTCGATAAATGTAAGATCACTTTGTCGATAGATATGTTTTAACTCAATGGATATGTGTTGGGTTCTTTGTAATGCTCTGCTCCCAAAAAAGAACATCGTGTCGTAATATTCTCTCAATATACCCCATTCTTCTTCTTTTACAATCGGCGCTAATTGTTGAAGGTCGCCAATCATCAATAATTGCACACCGCCGAAAGGTTTATAACGATCCTTATATTTGCGTAAAACCTCGTCGATTCCATCCAAAAGATCAGCCCGTACCATACTGATTTCGTCGATTACGAGTAGGTCGAGGCTTTTAATAATATTTATTTTTTCCTGACTAAATCTAAACATGGATGTTTGATTGACAGGTTTTTGTGGTGTTGATGATTCGGTGCCGGTTGTTAAGGCACTGGGTATATGTGGTCCGAAGGGTAGTTGGAAAAATGAATGGATCGTTACCCCCCCTGCATTGATTGCGGCAACTCCGGTTGGGGCAACGACAATCATTCGTTTGGGTGATCTTTCTTTTAGGTCGAGAAGAAATGTTGTTTTTCCGGTTCCGGCTTTACCTGTGAGAAAAATATTTTTGTTGGTATACTCTACAAAATCGTATGCTAACTGTAATTGGGGATTCTTAAAGGACGACATGTTGACGAGTTGATTTATATTGTAAATTTAGATGATCTATTACTCATAACAAAAAGAATACAAAATTTATTTTTAATTCATGAAGTCATGGGAAAAGAAATTGAAGCCATAAAAAAGGTGCTCAGAAGTGATGATATCTTATTCCTCATTTGGGGATATGCTTTGACGATTGGCAATTTATCTCATTACCTGAATGAGATTTTGTTCGTTCCGAATCGAATCCATAGTATATTGAAAGCTGTCGAACTGGTGATAGTGATTATTGCAATTGGTTTTACCATCTACTATTTCGTTAAGATAAAACAGAAAGTTATCAGTCATGACAGTTTATCTGTATTATTTGTCTGGATTGCAATGGTCGTTAGTTTGTCATTAACCAATGTGATTCTTTTTTCGAAGCTGCATAAAGTTGACTTTACGCTCCAACATCCACTTTTTATGGTTATTACTGCCTTTGCGATTATGATAACCGGGATCATTTATCGATATACATTGGTCATCATCGGGGGTGTTATTTTCGCGGCATTGGCTTATGCTTGTTGTTCTTTGGATCTGAACGATCAAATGTTATTAGAGGCTATCGGATGGTTTATTGCCTTGGTGATTCCCGGACATATCCTGTATTTAAAAAAGAAACATTGACTTCGCAGTTAGTTTTTTGATGTTAGGGTGGCGCTATTAATCAATAGGCGGGATAAACTCTGTGCATAGTTATTCGCATTCGATCCTGATTTATACTCTGCATCATCCATCGGTGCATAGATCTCAAGACTCGATTGCAATAACTGATCGTAATAAAGTGCTTTAGCTTCATCGATGTTTAATGCCGATCTGTAAATCAATAAATCCTTATAACTGGCTTCTTTTATCGCTGAGGGTAGATTCTTTTCACCACCGTTGCCACCTAAAATAAATTTATTGAAGTTGATGCTTTCTTTGGTTATGCCGGCTAATTGGCCATTTACAAATAGTGAGGTCAGACCCGAAGCCCATTGATGGGATACGACAACATAAATCCATCCTTTATTGGTTTGTGTGGTATCGCCTGATAGTGTTGCTCCATTTGCCGCTTGATACGTTATTTTGTCATTATTTAAGATGATCCCACTTGCATTATGGATCCCTTTTATAGTCGCTAGTGTTCCTTTATCAGAATTCTTTACCAAAAAACTGATCGCAAATGAATGGATTGTATCGTCAGGAATATAGGTTAATGGTTGGGGTGATGTCTCATTTTTGATTTGCAGATAATGTGTACTTCTTACTTTATAGGGCGTTTTCTTCCCTGCTTCCATGGCATCAAAGACTGAGGGGACGAAAGAGTAGAAAATCTCTCTGTGGCCCTGGATATTTGGGTGATATGAGTCGTGCCAGAATCCTTCAACCCAATTTCCTTTTCCGTTATCAATGGTCCCTAGCGCATTCATGCTGGGGACGTCCCATGTATTGATGATTAAATTCATCTTCTTTGTGGCCTCATAATGCGGTAGTTCAAAGTCGTTGCGTGCATAACAGTTGGTGACAAAAGGAGTCATTCCATCCTGACGACACATTTCTATTAATCTTAACATGCCGTTTCTGTATCGTTCAAAAATGCGATTGCGTGTTGTTTCCGAAGCAGAATAAATGCCTTCATTCCCTAATGAGAGTCCTAAAATAACATATTTTGCTTTTTCGGGAAGTAACTGGCTTTCATAGCGGGGCATGATTTTATCGGTATTATCTCCACCTCTTGAAACGTTTACTACTGTCCACCCCCTTCGCTCTAGTAGTTGCTTTATAAACCCTGAATATCCTCCGGTAGTTGTTGTATCTCCGGTCCCTTTTGCTACAGAAGAACCAAAAATGGCGATTTTTTTATTCTGGGCATTGACCTCATTGTAAATAGTTGAAAAGGTGAAGATAAGACAAATTAATAAGATGAATTTTGTCAAGGTTTTGCGTGTGGGTTTTGAGGCGTAATGGGTGGTCATTGTTCGGATGATTAATAAAATAAAGTATTCATCAAAGATACTAAAGAAGAGCTGGTTTTTTTAAGATCAATCTTTTAAAGTTTTAATCAGACAAAATGGTAATGAAAAATAATTATACCTTTGATCCTCAACATAAGCAAATAATACCGGCAATAAATTCTATAAGGTTTATCTAAGGACGGATTGTGTTGAATAGAGCCTATTTGTATTAAAAATTGTGAACTATTGAAACGTTAATCAATAACCAAAGCCTGCTATGAAAACAAAGAATTATTTGTTATTCCTTACTCTCTTAATTACATCGGTAGTATTTGCACAACAGCCGAAGATAACAATTCAAACCATTGCCCCGGGTGTTATCAAGTTGAGCATGGGCACCCCTGATAAATTTTCACCCTATACTTTCTGTACTGAAAAGCCTAGCGTGGAAGCGATGCAGCAACTAAGCAATACTCCGCTTCCTTTCGATATAAAAGATGTAGTGGTGCAGAAAAACAGTAGAGGAGTGCAAATCCGTATCCCGTTGAATGATGAAGAACAGTTATATGGTTTCGGCATGCAGATTGGCACATTTGAACAACGTGGATTACGGAAACGACCCATTGTAAACGATAACCCCTCAAATATTGGATATACCCATGCACCGCAGCCTTTTTATGTTTCGACTGCCGGTTATGGGGTATTAGTAAACTCGTCTCGTAATCTCACTTTTCTTTGCGGGACCAATCAAACACTTTCTCAACAAAAGACAGCTGTAAAAGAGCAGGATAAACTTAAATTCACGACAGAAGATCTGTATGCCAATCAGACACAAAGCAAGATGAGTATGTGGATTGATGTTCCATCAGCAGAGGGAGTGGAGGTGTTTTTCTTTCTGGGCGAAACACTCAGAGAGAGTGTGCAGCGATATAATCTGTTTTCAGGCGGTGGAGCCATGCCACCGTTATGGGGACTTGGTATAAAATATCGTGTGAAGGGTGATTTTAATCAGGATGAAGTGTTAAAGATGGCATCGTATTTTCGCGATCATCAGATTCCTTGCGATGTATTGGGTCTGGAACCGGGATGGCATACAAAAGCATATTCATGTTCGTATGTCTGGTCGGATAAGTTCCCTCGTTCACAAGAGATGATTGATGGCTTGAAAGAGAAGAACTTTCGAGTCAACCTGTGGGAGCATGCGTATGTTAATCCGGCAGCACCTTTTTATAAAGATCTGGAAAAGATGTCAGGTAGTTTTTTAGTGTGGAATGGATTAGTTCCAGATTTTGTCAATCCTAAAGCTGCTGCTGTTTTTGCTGATTATCATGAGAAGAATCTGGTTGACAAGGGAATTGCTTCGTTCAAATTGGATGAGTGCGACAACTCTAACATTATGGATGCTAAATCAACCTGGGGTTTTCCTGATATGACCATGTTCCCGTCGGGTATTGATGGAGAGCAGATGCATCAGCTATTCGGTTCGCTCTATGCCCGAACGTTATTCAATATTTACAAGAAGAAGAACCAGCGAACTTATTTTGATTATCGTAGTTCTAATGTCTTTACCTCATCTCTTCCGGCTGTTTTATATAGTGATATTTATGGGCATGACGACTATATCAGCATGATTTCCACTGCTTCTTTTGGTGGCCTGCTTTGGTCACCGGAGCTACGTGATGCTCGGTCTGAAACTGATTTTATTCGTCGGATGCAGACCATGTTGATCGCTCCTCAGTCTGTTGTTAATGCCTGGTATCTGAAGAATGTGCCATGGTTTCAGTTGAATAGAGAACAGAATAATGCAGGTGTCAAGCATCCGAATGCAGATAAACTGGAAGAACTTGTCCGTAATCTGTTTAGAGAGCGGATGTCACTGATCCCTTACCTCTATGCTGCT
>JAHEYR010000174.1 GCA_023251485.1 Bacteroidales bacterium | reverse complement strand
AGATCTTTACGCCATTCTTTACGACAAAAGAATTGGGTAAAGGTACCGGTCTTGGCCTTCCATTGGTGTATGGCATTGTTAAGATGCACCGTGGAAAGATTGATGTTGTTTCGAATGCGGATAAAAGCAAGGGACGGACAGGCACTACTTTTTCAATTATATTACCACGGTATAAATCAGTTTAAGACGATTAATAAATGGCACAACGTATGAATAAAACGATTTTAATTGTTGATGATGATATTGATTATCTGTTTCAAACCAGACTAAAGGTTGAACAGTTTGGATTTAATGTAACCACAGCCGAAAGCCAGAAAGAGGCAGAGAAGATCATCGAGATATCAAAACCCGACTTGGCGATATTCGATCTGATGATGGAAAACGACGATAGCGGATTTATTCTGTGCTATAAAATGAAACGGAAATATCCGGATGTCCCTATCATCATTGCTACTGCGGTGACTGCTGAGACAGGCATGTCGTTTGATGTCACGGGAGATGATGAACGTCGTTGGATAAAAGCAGATCTCTTTTTGGACAAAGGTATTCGTGCCGATCAGTTATTACGCGAAATTAATAGATTGCTAAAAATTTAACTATGGCCAGCTTTAAGGTACTTGTTGTTGATGATGAGCCCGGAATCAGAATGGGGACGCGTCGTATTCTTCAGAATTTCAAAGTGGATTATCCCTTTATGGATGAACATATCGAGTTTGAAATGCTTGAAGCTGCATCAGGCGAAGAGGCAATTGAAATTATTGATAATCAACACCCTGATATCGTGTTGCTCGATAACAAACTGCCGGGTATTCAGGGCGTACAAGTGTTGGAATATATCAGAAACAAGCAATATGATATTGTCGTGGTGATGATCACTTCATATGCCTCGCTCGAACTGGCGGTAAAAGCAACCCGCGACGGGGCTTACGATTTTATCCCTAAACCCTTCACTCCTCAAGAGCTTCGCTCATCGATGGAGAATATTACCAAGCAGCTGTTTCTGCGTAGGATGACGCAGAGTCTGAATACGGAAGGTAAGCAGATCAGGTTTCAGTTTATGAGTGTGTTGTCTCACGAGTTAAAAGCTCCTTTGAATGCTATCGAAGGTTATCTTCGGATTATTGGTGAGAAGCAACTGGGTGATCAGATCGATCCATATCAGGAGATGATAGAACGCTCGCTCGAAAGGATAAAGGGTATGCGGCAACTGATTCTGGATATGCTTGATCTGACACGATTGAAATCAGGTAAGCCCATGCATAAGCTTCAACATATCAATGTAGCCGATATTGCCAGAGTATCGAGGGATACCGTTCGCCCATTTGCTATTCAGAAAGATGTGGATGTTTATGTGAAGTGCCCGGAGGGGATAACCATGAACATAGACCCCAGCGAGCTTGAAATCATCCTGAACAATTTATTATCGAATGCCGTTAAGTATAATCGTGACGGAGGTAGGGTCGATTGCCAGATCTCAGTAGAGAAGGATACGATTATTATCACGGTAAGCGATACCGGAATCGGAATGAGTGAGGAAGAACAACAACAAATATTTGAAGATTTCGTGCGGATTAAAAACACCAAGACACGCCATATCACTGGTAGCGGACTTGGCTTATCTATTGTGAAAAAGATGGTTGACTCTTACGGTGGAAAAATTACACTGGAGAGCATACCCGATAAAGGGTCTACATTTACAGTAGTGCTGCCTCGCGAATTTAGCTTTGATCAAATTAATTAAATGTTGTGGCCTTCGAAAAGCCAATGGTAACGATTGCATTATTATCTTTGTGATTTAAATAACAGTTGAGTTCACCTAAATATATACTATTCGAATGAAGCTACTTCCAGATAAAACTGTAGAACGCCTCAGTCAATACCGCAGAGCAATGTTGAAGACGCTTGCAAGTGGCAAGCATCATATATACTCTCATGAAATTGCTAACATATTGCATATCACACCTGTTCAGGTACGACGTGATATTATGCTTATAGGCTATACCGGTACATTGCGACATGGTTATGATGTTAGCGAGTTGATTGAAATAATTGGAACCATCATCGATAGCGAAGAGGGAACACGTGTAGCCGTTGTGGGTGCAGGGTCTCTTGGTAGTGCTATCATCCGTTACTTTAATGGAAAACGTACAAAACTTTCAATCGTTGCTGCTTTTGATGTGAATCCTGATAAACTGAATAAGCTTTATGCAGGTGTTCCGTGCTATCCTTTTGAAAAGATTCAAGAGATTGTCAAACAGGAGAATATTCAGCTAGCTGTTATTGCTACCCCTGCTTCTGAAACCGCAAAAGTTGCAGAGGCCCTGGTAAATGCCGGAATAAAAGGGATCTTAAATTATACCCCTTCTCCCATCAATGTCTCTTCTCAAGTATATCTTGAAGAGTATGATATGGTTACCTCTCTCGAAAAGGTGGCCTATTTTGCTAAGCACGGAAAATAAACGGAATGATTCATTAAGCAGTTATTTATGAAGGTATTTCTTGGTCTTGATGCTTTTCAACCAGTACCGAATCCAATCATTACAACGGGTTCGTTTGATGGTGTTCATCTTGGTCATCGTACCATCATCAATAGAATTAACACACTGGCTCATCAGAGTAATGGCGAGTCGTTGTTGATTACTTTCGATCCACATCCCCGTAAGGTGCTTTATCCTGAGGCTGCCGGAAAAGATCTTCGGTTGATTACCACCCTTGAAGAGAAAATAGAATTGCTCGAGCGTGTAGGTCTTCAGAACCTGTTGGTCATCCATTTTACAAAAGAATTTTCAGAGTTGAGCTCCGTCGATTTCATCCGAAAGATTCTGGTTGATAAGCTTAACGCTCATAAAGTAGTCATTGGGTTTAATCATCAGTTTGGTCACAATCGTGAGGGTAACTTCGATTATCTGTACGACCTGGGACAATTTTATAACTTTGGAGTCGAAGAGATTCCGGAACAGGATATCGATAATGAAACAGTAAGTTCTACGAAGATACGACAAGCACTCTCCTCGGGCAGAATCCAACGGGCCAATGCATACCTCGACCATTTCTATTTCATTAAAACAACGCTTACCCACGGTAATGTGTTGATGAACCACATCCATTTTCCATCTTATCGGTTGCGGATAGACGATGTAACCAAACTGGTTCCCCCTATCGGCGTCTATGCGGTCTCCATTCCGTATGGAAATGAATTGTTGAAAGGGATGCTGAATGTTAGAGCCGGAACAGAATCGCTGATTCCACGGGTTGATGTTCACCTGTTTAGTGAGCCTGAAAGTCTGAATATGCAATTAGTGAATGTGTGTTTTCATAAACGAATCAGAGACGAACTGGACTTTAGTTCGCCTGATGCCATGCAAAAACAATTGGAAAACGACCGACAGATTATTGAAGATTTGATTTATTAAGCTTTCAATGAGTTTGGGTCTGCGGTCAACATAATTATAATATTGTGCAATCATGATAGATAAACCAATTCGGGTTACATTTTTGGGTACAGGCACATCAATTGGCGTTCCTGTTATCGCATGTAATTGTCCGGTGTGTAAATCTGCAGACCCTCGTGATAAACGTTTCAGAACTTCTGCAATAGTAGATGTCGACGGCCAACGTATAGTGATAGATTGTGGTCCCGATTTCAGATTCCAGATGTTGAAGAACCAGGTTGAAGATATCGATGCGGTTATCTTTACCCACGAGCACCGCGATCATATTGCCGGTATTGATGATATCAGAGCCTTTAATTATATATTAAATAAGGTGATCGATATTTATGCTTCGCGACCGGTAATCGATTCAATCCGGACAGAGTTTCCCTATATCTTTTCTGAAAACCGATATTTTGGCGCCCCACAATTAAATATCAATACATTGGATGGCCGGCCATTTATGATCGGTCCTACAGAAGTTATTCCCATCGAGGTGCAGCACAATAAATTACAGATCTTCGGATACCGTATCGGTGACTTTACGTATATAACGGATGCCAGTTTTATCAGTCCTGCATCGATTGAAAAGATTAAAGGTAGTAAGGTTGTTGTGTTGAATGCCTTACGAAACTCAAAGCATGTAGCTCATTTTTCTCTTCAGGAAGCCCTTGCTGTTATCGAACAGATCAAGCCCGAAAGAGCCTACCTTACCCATATCAGCCATTTTCTGGGATTACAAGCGGAGGTAGAGCCCAAATTACCCGAAAATGTGAAGCTTGCTTATGATAATTTAATCATTGATATCCAATAAGTTTATCCTTCTATTGGTAGTGTGAATGACTTAGCGTAATTTCTACAGTTAAGTTTATAAAATAATGATTTTTGTTTAGACGGTTTCTAAGCTGTATTTGTCATGTTGTCAGACATATGCATTTATTTTAGATGGGTTGTGTGGTTTGATAAATTCTTTATAGCGTAACATTTACGTTATGCTTGCAAATTGATGTTTTGTGATATACATTTCGACCATCAATTTTATCAAGATGAGCTCAATGGTTAATCCTTCTATTTCAGTTGATTGTGTTGTTTTTGGATTCGATGGATCAGAACTAAAGGTTCTCCTCATCGAATTTGGACGAAAGATGAATAATGCTGATCCTTCGCAACTTAAGCTTGAAAGAAAGCTTCCCGGAAGTCTTATTCAGGAGAAAGAAGATTTGTCGGCTGCAGCACAACGCACCCTCGTTGAGTTAACAGGCTTAACAAATATTTTCTTACGTCAACTTTATGTTTTTTCTGATCCAAACAGAATCAGTAGACCTGAAGATCTGGAATGGATAAAAAATACCTACGAAATTCCTGTCTCACGAATAGTAACCGTTGCCTACTTTGCATTGGTGAAAATTGATAAAAGTGTATTGCAACATACGGTGGAAGGTGTATCGAAGTGGCATGGTGTTCAATCGATCAAACAACTGGCTTTCGATCATAAGCAGATTCTGATGAAAGGATTGGAGGTGCTGAGTCAACAGCTACTCAACGAACCCATTGCTTTCGAGTTATTACCCAAGCGATTTACCATTCGTCAGCTTCAAAACCTATATGAAGCTATTCTGGGTATCGAAATAGATAATCGTAATTTCAGAAAGAAAGTTTTGAATGTGCCCTGTATAAAGCTTTTGGATGAAAAGGAAAAAGGAGTGGCACATAAACCGGCCCGGCTCTATCGTTTCGATAAGGCGATGTATGAAAAGGATATTAAGAAAAAAATGAAATATAATTTAAACTTTATTCGATTTACAGATTAATGAAGACATTAGGAATTGATATTGGAAGTTCTTCCGTCAAGGTGGCCATCCTCGATGTAGCTACAGGAAAGAGGGTTGCCTCTGTCACCCTTCCTGAAAAGGAGATGCCTATTGAAGCACTTCAATCAGGTTGGGCAGAACAAGACCCGATGCTTTGGTGGAAATACGTTACCGAGGCTGTCCCTCAAGCCATGAAACAAGCAGACTTAAAGGCTGAAGAGGTTTCTGCTATTGGAATTACCTATCAGATGCATGGATTGGTTTGTATCGATCAGGATATGCAACCCTTGCGTAAATCGATTATCTGGTGTGATAGCCGGGCGGTGTCGATTGGGAATAATGCAACATTGAGTCTTGGTAAGGAAACCTGTCTCAATCACCTACTTAACTTCCCGGGTAACTTTACTGCTTCAAAACTGGCTTGGGTTAAAGAAAACGAGCCTGACCTATATGCTAAAATTGCTAAGATCATGTTGCCTGGCGATTTCATCGCGTTGATGCTAACAGGCGATATTACAACCACCATTACAGGCCTATCCGAAGGGATGTTGTGGGATTATACATTAAAATCACCAGCATCATTGTTGCTCGATCACTATGGAATAGATCAGAAGCTACTGGCAGACAGGGTTCCTCATTTTGGCTTTCAGGGAGCGCTCTTAGCGGAGGTAGCCGCTCAGTTTGGCTTAAAGGCCGGCATCCCTGTTACTTATCGGGCAGGCGATCAACCGAATAATGCATTCTCATTAAATGTACTGAATCCGGGAGAACTTGCAGCTACTGCCGGTACATCGGGTGTGGTATATGGCGTAAGCGATCAGATTAAATATGATCCACAGTCGCGTGTCAACACGTTTGTTCATGTGAATCATACCGACGAAAACCCACGTTTAGGCGTGCTGCTTTGTATCAATGGCACCGGTATTCTCAATTCGTGGATCAAGAAACAGGTTGCGCCTGAATTAACGTACGACGAAGTAAATCAACTGGCTGCCACCGTGGCACCCGGAAGCGAAGGTGTCACCATCTTACCTTTCGGTAATGGTGCCGAGCGGATGTTGAATAATAGTGAGCCCGGATGTGTAATATCGGGTGTGAATTTTAATATTCATAACAATGCACATGTGCTCAGAGCTGCCCAGGAAGGAATTGCGTTTGCATTCTATTATGGAATGAAAATCATGGAAGAGACAGGCATCGAGCCTACTGTAATCCGTGCCGGTAATGCAAATCTTTTCCTTAGCCCAATCTTCAGAGAAACACTTTCTACACTCTCAGGCGCGCAGATAGAGCTTTACGATACCGATGGTGCTTTGGGTGCTGCCCGAGGTGCTGCCATCGGAGCGGGACTCTATACGTCATTTGAGGCTGC
>JAHEYR010000173.1 GCA_023251485.1 Bacteroidales bacterium | reverse complement strand
TCTTGTTCAGAAAATTGTTGCTATCCATAATGGCGAAATCAATGTTACATCTAAGATAGGGAAGGGAACAGTTGCTGAAATAACTTTTCATCGGAATTTAGAGAAGTTATAAACAAAATGGTTATTGAAAGGTTACATTGTTGATAATTACTTGTTAAGCTCTATGAAATGATCTATCTTTGATCTAATTGATTTCTTTATGTTAATGTAGAAATTCGGTTTTATTTAGATTCAGAAAGAGGCGTTGGAGAACTGAATGGCATATTCCGAATGTATACGTTGTCAAACTTAATATGCTGTTTAGGATTTGCTGTAATCAGGCATCATTTCATTAAGTAATCACCCATTGAAAGAAGCAGTCTTTTTGCTGTTTTTAGTAAACAAAATTGACCGGAGCCATGGTGAAAACAATCATTCGAAATAAAATCAGCGATCGATTGAATAAATTGATTTTTGATAAATACGAAGACTTATCCATGTCGCGTAAGATCTATATCCTCGTTACTTTTCTGGCTACATTTCTGCTCGTCTTCGAATCGGTGATCAATATCTGGATGGGGGTAAATTTTTGGATGAACTTCGTCTCGCTAGCGTATGCTTTTGTAGGTCTCATGTTTTTTCTCTTGGCACGAAATTCGAAATACTATGAACGTTCTATCTTGCCCTTCTTTTACTTCGCCGTATCTCTTTATATATTCGTTTGGTTTCTTAATGCCGGATCACTAGGTAGTAATGTGTCCTTGATGATTACTTTGTTTCTGGTTAGCTATGCTATCGTCCAGCAAAAGCATAGGTTGATTGTCTTCATCACTTTTCTGACGTTGTTTTCGATGTTGACGTTTATAGAGCATTTCTTTCCAAAGATCGTTGTACCCTTTGATAATGACCAACAACATTTTGTTGATTATTTTATGGGTAATTTCTTCTATTTCATCTTTATATATTTGATCATTCATATTGTTATCAAAGGATATATTGTTGAGAATGAGAAGTCTGTCGTGACTAATTTGGAGTTGCAGAAAAAGAATGAGGAGATTGCTAAGAGTTTGGAAATGTTACGAAAGGCCGATGCCGAACTCAGAATAGCCAAAGAGAAAGCGGAGGAGAGTGATCGGTTGAAGTCGGCCTTCCTCGCAAATATGAGTCATGAAATCCGAACACCGATGAATGGTATTCTAGGCTTTGCCGATCTATTGAAGGAACCAGACCTTACAGGTGCCGAGCAAAATGAATATATCAATATTATTAAAAAAAGCGGTGCAAGGATGCTGAATATCATCAACGATCTGGTGGATATCTCGAAGATCGAATCGGGCCAGACCGAAGTGGTCATGACGACGTGTGATGTGAACGAGCAGCTCGGATTTATTTACAACTTTTTTATACCTGAGGTCGAAGCTAAAGGGCTCCAGCTTCAACTTAATAATAGCTTGCTTCCGGATGAGGCAGTGGTTGAGACCGACTGCGAAAAGATGTATGCTATCCTGACTAATCTCGTTAAAAATGCGCTTAAATACAGCAATCACGGTACTATTGAAATGGGGTGCTTTCTGGGGGTGTCAGAACCTGTAGAATTGATATATTACGTCAAAGACACCGGCATAGGAATTCCGTTAGACAAACAAGTTGTGATATTTAACCGGTTTGTTCAGGCAGATGTCACTGATCAGAAAGCATTACAGGGCGCGGGGTTAGGTCTGGCGATAACTAAGTCGTATGTGGAGATGCTGGGTGGTAAGATATGGCTGGAGAGCGAAGAAAATAAAGGCTCTACTTTTTATTTTACGATACCTTATCATCCTGTTGTAAAGCTGAAGGTAGTTGAGGAGCCTAACTATACGCCTATCCTGACACTGCCGAAGAAAAAGAAAATAAAGATATTGATTGCTGAAGACGATGAGACTTCTGAGTTGTTGTTGTCAGAGATTATCCGAAAGTTTTGCAACGATGTGTTGTATGCAAAGACAGGTATAGAGGCAGTGGTGGCGTGCAGGATACATCCTGATATTGATTTGATACTGATGGATATTCAGATGCCGGAGATGAATGGTTATGAGGCTACACGCGAAATCAGAAAGTTTAATAAGTCAGTGATGATTATAGCTCAGACGGCTTTTATTCTGACGGTTGATAGAGAAAAAGCGTTGGCTGCCGGATGTGATGATTATATTACAAAGCCAATCCACCGGGATACACTGATGGCATTATTACAAAAGTTGTAGAAGAGATTATCCTCGCAGAAAATGGGTTTGAGGCTGTCTCAAAAGGACAGCCTTTTTTATTGATTTTATGAATTCATATTATTGACATGAGTTTCTGATGGCACTCAGATGCAGATGATAACTCTTATCCTAACAAGGTGACCGAAAGGTGTTAGATTGGTATTCTATTGGTTCTATGATACTGAATGGGAACCAGAGGACTACCAGAGGACGATCCGAGAAACTCACTTTTTACCATCTGCATCTCAGCGTCATCGGAGCGGTATATGAACATCATATCATGGATGTTGATTTTAGAGGTTCTGTTTTTAAGATATTGCTGGAATGTGCTTAAACTCCACCCCTTCATTCCGACCTCTTGGTAGGAATCTCACTTTTCATTGTGAGCATCTGTAAGCAGATTTCCCAGAAATAAAAACAAAAAAAGAGGCCATCTCGATTTTGAGACAGCCTCAAGGTACCGTAATTTTTTTCGATGAAATTTTAAATAGCAGTTGCCGTATGCCCTGCCTTTTCAACGATAGATTTGATCTGATCGGTGATGTCGTCATTGCTGGTGATTGTCAATATCCGATCAGGCGATTCTAAATCTACACTCCATTCTTTTATTGTCGGATCTGCATCGAGTTGTGTACGAACGCTATTTACACAGCCATTGCATTTAAATGATGTTTTGAATTGTAAAGTAATCATCTTTTTTAGAATTTATATAATAACAATTTTCTTGAGGAAAACGCCTTGTTCTGCTGTAATACGGATGTAATAAATACCTTTTCCCATTGTTGAAAGGTTTATTTGATTCAATATTCCATCATAGGCAGGAGTGATGTCGTGTTGCTGAATGGTAGTACCTGTCCAGTTCATAACATCGAGGTGAAATTTCTTCTTCAGCCATTTAGACTCAATGTTTACGATGCCGGTTGAGGGATTAGGGTAGATTGAGACTTGTTCGGATAGATTGGACGGTACTGTCTGCGTACCGGCTGCAACGAGGATATTGTCGAGATAGAGATCATTCCCATTATTTGAATAGGCCTCAAACATCAGCTTCACATTATCCTTGCCAGCCCATGGGGTGAGGTCTATTTCGAAACTCTTCGGCCCATAGCTTCCACCACTCCAGTCGTCTTTGGTAGCAGGAATGAACTCTGTGTTAGTCGGTGCGTGTGTGGCAAAAGTACCTTGTCCTTTCTCGGATCCGGTGAAGATCCGAGTCCAGGTAGCACCACAATCAGATGAAATAGAAACCATCAATGAGTCGGATGCAGCATTGACGTCTTTGAGTGCATAAGCATGTTTGAAACTTAAGACAGGGTTCGTCTGTCCGGTGAGATCGATAGAGGGAGTGATGAGTCTGGTGGTTCCATCAGCACCGGTTCTGAAAAAGTTGGCATTGAGAGCCTTGTTGTCGCCCGAAGGAGTTGGTACACTGACGATAGTCCAGGCGGTGGTAGATCCTGTCTTGGTATTGCTTAGCTGCCACGATAATGCAGTGGAAAGATCGGTTGCAAACTGTTCTTCGAAGGGAAGTTTATTGCCTTGTACGATGATATAATCTGTCTTGGTCTCAGTCTTCGTGCCATTGTAATTTCCAGTCTTCAAACTTACCTGATATTTTCCGGCCTGCGTGAACTGCATACTGGGTGTGGCAGAGGCTGCCGTGGTGCCATTGATATATTGAACGTTGTTGGGCGTCACAGTCCACTGGTAGAACGTGGGGCAATAGTCTGTCGAATTAGCAAAAGTGACTGTAGGTTCTTCACTTGCACAATATTTTAAGAGTGGTGCTGCAAAAGCAGGGGTAGGAATGATGGTGTTACTGATATCTACAGCACTTGCCATCGTGACAGAATCAGCTCCCATGCTATTGCTGACGACAAGTTTTACATCCCATTTCCCGGGTACATCATAACGGACGACGGGGTTGATTGCGGTTGAGGTGGATGGTGTGCCCCCAGAGAAAGTCCATTTATATGTAGAGGGGATTCCGATAGATTGATCCTGAAACTGGACAGTGCAGTTGGGTGCAATACTGGGGTTGACAACAGTAAACTTAGCGGTTGGTTTCGAATAGAAGAGAATCGATTCCCACGACCCACGGCCATAGGTTCCTGTTCTGATCCGATCATTGGCTTGCGAAGTCTTGTCGTAATAGATATCCATGTCTTCTACTTCGACACTTACCGGAAATCCGGTAGAGAAGAGAACCCAGTTGCTCATGGTGTTGTCTTTATAATAGATGCCGGCATCGGTGCCTACATAGAGACCTTCGTTAATCCGTTTGTTATAAAGAATACAGCTTTTGTAGATTGATGCCGGTAGATTTAGGGTGATTTCCACCCATGTCAATCCTTTGTCCGCAGATCGGAAGACCTGATCGCGACAGATGATGTACACTACGTTTTCGTCAGTCGGATGCGTTTCTATGGCTGTGATGAGCTTTGTTTTGACAGGGAGATTACCACTGAGCGTGGTGAAGTTTACGCTGGTAGCCATACAGTCGTCGGTGCGATAAAGTAGATTCTCGGTAGCATAATAGAGTATCTTAGGATTTGCTGTCGACTGCTTAATGACATTGAGGGTCTTGGTCCATGTTTGCGCAGTGATTTTTTCCCATCGAACGTTACTGGCTACGTCTTTGCAGTTTTGAGACCGCCAGATGTTGTTATAGCCTGCAAACATCACATTGGAATTAGCCTTGTCAATGATAAAAGGAGTAACCCAGCCACCTTTTTCAGTGATATTGTTTGTTGCGTTTCCTGCTATTTTTCCATTGTATATTCCATTGTTCGTTCTATAAATATCTCCATAATAGAGTGTCGAATAGACAATATTGTCAACCGGATCATAAGCACAGGTCATGCCATCGCCTCCCATTAACAAGTTCCAGCTCTTATTTGTTGCATCATAATAGGAGGATCCGTTATCCTGAAACCCGTTTGCTAAGAGGTTGCTTAGAATAGGATGCTGACCTATTTTGTATACTTGTGCGATGGGTATGTTTTGGGCTATCTCTGAGAACTTGGTGCCCTTGTCCGCAGTATAGCAGATACCTCCGTCATTGCCGATATAGAGACGTCCGTTAATAGGGGAGATGCCAAAATAGTGTTGGTCGGCATGAACAGTCTGACCGGCACATCCTGATGGCGACCATCCAGAGAGAACCTGCCAGCTGGTGCCACCGTTGATCGACTTCCAGATGTTTACACCACCTACATAGACGGTATTGATATCACTGGGCTCAACAGTAATTGCAAGATCGTACCAGCCCTGTCCTGTTGTTTCGGTACCAGCACAATCGCCGGCCAGTATATTGGGGGTATTGACAACGAGTTGAAAGGATGCTCCTGCATCGGTCGATTTATAGAAGCCTGCAAAAGCACTACTGCTGCTATTCGAAAGGAGGAAATATACCACATTGGGATCGGAGAGACCTACCCCAATGGCTCCACGGTTGACTGCTGTGGGGAACCCGGTGATTTTGGTCCAGGTAGAACCGGTATCGGTTGAACGATAAAATGCTCCGGATGCGGTGGCATATACTATGGATGGGTTGGACGGGTTAAATTGGATATCCTGAAAGTTGCCGGTAACCTTTATTGTCCAGAGTATGCCCCCATTGGTAGTAATAGCTACGCCACTACTGGTTGCAGCCAGGAGCGTCTGGCTTTGAGTGGGGTGTTGGATAATCTTACCGACAGTAGCGCTGGTGATCCCCGTGTTCATTTGTTGCCAGCTGCTGCCTCCATCCGTGCTCTTGTAAACACCGATGCCGGCTGCATCACCTGCATCACGATCGCCTGTGCCGAGGTAGATGGTGTTCGCATCAGTCTTATCGATCAATATGGCTGAAACCCCTAGAGAGGGGAGATTATCAGTGAGTGGGGTCCAGTTGATTCCGTGATTGTGTGTAACCCAGAACCCGCCTGAAGGAGCCCCTACGTACAGTGTTTGGGCGTCGGTGGGACTGAATGCGATGGCATTGATACGTCCCACACCGATATATCCACCCGGAGAGTTAAAGGGTCCCAGACACTTCCAGTCGCCTGTGAAGACATTGCCGGTGGAGCCTGCTTTACGTTTGAAATCGTAGAAGGCACGGGTTGTGGTGATGGGGGCAGGAAGTACGCCGGAGAAGTCAGCACGTTGTTGTTTCATATATTCCCAACGTTTGAATACTTTCCATCCGGATCCTTTCGTGATGCGACGATTAGCCCAGTAATTGTTAAAAGATCTTTGAACGTCTAAAAAGTTGGCATCGGGATTATGCATCTGTTCAACCCAGTAGGTATTGCTTACTGAATCGGGTGCGGTTTTTTGCACCTGTTGACCATAGCCGTTCAGAAAACCAGCCGTGAGAATAATGGACAGAAACAGAATGACTCTTTTCATGTTTGTTCAGAAATCAGGTGTTGGAGATAAAGTACAAAAGTATTCAAAAAAACAGATGCTAGTA
>JAHEYR010000172.1 GCA_023251485.1 Bacteroidales bacterium | reverse complement strand
GGACAGGTTTACACTGATTGGTACTTCAATACTGCCAGTGGATATAGAGTTCCAAGCAATATTTATGTAAAACCATAAGGTTTTAAAATAAAAGAAAAGAGGCTGTCCCAATTCGGGACAGCCTCTTTTCTTTTTAAATATATATATGAATATTGGGTAAAAATTCTGAGATAGTTCTGATACCACCTAGGAATAACAGGTAGAATACCGGTAGATTATTAGTGGATAACTTGTCTATTTCTCGCACCAGTGTCGCACGTGTTTCGGACCAGTTTCGCACGAGTCTCGCTCTATATAGCGAGACAGGTGCGAGACATGTGCGAGACACGTGCGAAACACGTGCGAGACGGATACACTTTATATACTCTTCATCCAGGGCTATTCTACCCTTTATCCTTAAGTATTGTCTTAAGTTATAAATAGTTTTCCTGATTTTTCAACTCAATATATTTTGAGCAGCCAATACGCCTGATGAGATAGCAAATTGAATATTATAACCCCCGGTATCTGCATCAATATCTAAAACTTCTCCGGCAAAGAAAAGACCTTTTATAAGTTTTGATTCCATCGTCTTCTGATTTACTTCATCTAACGCGACTCCTCCGTTTGTAGCCATCGCTTCTTTAAACCCACCAAGCCGATCGATATTAAATTCTAATGCAGTTATATGCTTTACTAATGCTTTTCTCTTTGTCTTTTCCAGATCTGCAGCTTTACTTGTAGGGTCTATCTGATTCATCTCCAGTATAGCGAGTAACAGCCGTTCAGGGATTTCATAAATGGATAAACAGTTTTTAATTGATTTTTTTCCATTCAAAGCAATCTGTTCTAATAAGCTTTTTTCAAACTCATCACTGTTTGCTGTTTTTGTTAAGGAGAGTCTGATGGTGTCGTTAGGATTTAAAAAACGACTGAAATCAAGGATGCCGGGACCAGAAATACCTTTATGGGTAAAAAGAATATCACCCTGTGTTTGCCTGATCTTTTTTGTACCCCTATAAAGCTGAATGATAGCGTCAGGGATAGAGATTCCGGCACATATCTGAAATGGAAAATCATCGATGAGAATGGAAGTGAGGGCTGGTTTTATTTGTGTGATGGAATGCCCTAACTGCGAAGCAAATTGATATCCATCACCTGAAGAACCTGTCTTGGGATATGACTTCCCCCCGGTACAAATAATGATATTTCTGGTAGTAAATGTACTGTCTTGTGTCTGGACTTTAAATAAATCTTCGCTTCTGACTATTCCTGAAATGGATGTTTCGTATTTAATACAAACCTTATTAGTTGCACATTCTGAAAGTAAAATGCTTAAGATATCTCTGCTTTTTAATGTCTCTGGAAATATCTTGCCATTATTGACTTCAATGAGTCGCAGTCCTCTCTCCTGAAAAAAGGAGATTACATTTTCATTGGAATAGTTATATAATGCAGTTCTGACAAAACGACTGTTATCACCATAATGTGAAAGGAAATCGCCTATCTTTCCTGCGTGTGTGATATTGCATTGACCGGTTCCTGAAATGAGCAGCTTTAATCCTGCTGATTTGTTCTTTTCGAGGAGGTAGGTCTTCAATCCTCTGGAACCACAAACCTGTGCAGCGAATAATCCGGCAGGACCTGCGCCAATAACAATAACATCAACAGTTTCTTCTTGTATCAATTTGGATAATGCGTTTTTAATAAAAAAAGAGGTATCTTTTTTATAGCCTATCAGTGATTGTTCAATCTGCTGATAGGGTTATAATTTGCAAAGATACCTCCTTTTCGTATTATTTATTCAGGCATTCTACCGGTTGCTTGTCTCTCAACCATCCAACCGGGGTACTCGGGCGACAGTGCAGATATCTTATCGAGCTTTTCTAGTTGCTCAGCAGTTAATACCAGTTGTGTAGCTGCTATATTATCTAATAACTGATCATTTCTCTTGGCTCCAACAATAATGCTTGTGACGTATTGTTTTGAGAGCATCCATGCTAATGCTACTCTGGCGGCTGATGCTTGATGTTCGTTTCCGATTTCAGTCATCACATCAATAATATCGTATGCTTTCTCTTTGTTGATAGGAGGGAAGTCAAAATTATCACGTCGACTATCTCCTGCCTTCTCATTATGGCGGGTGTATTTACCGGAAAGAAATCCCCCGGCTAATGGGCTCCATGGCATTATTCCTAAGCCTTCGCTAATTGCCATCGGAACTATTTCGCGTTCTATATCGCGACTGGCAATGGTATAGTAGTTTTGAAGTGCACAGAATTTAGTCCATCCCATCTTCTCTGCATAGCTGTTGGCTTTTACAACCATCCATGCCGGGTGGTTACTGATGCCGATGTAGCGAACCTTGCCGGCTCTCACAACGTCTTCAAGGCCTCTCATGGTTTCTTCTAAAGGCGTTAAAGGATCAACACCGTGGATGTAGAGTAAATCGATGTGCGACATGTTTAGGCGGGTTAAACTGTCGTTTACGGAGTCTGCAATATGTAAACGGGATAACCCAACCTGATTTGCTCCTTCGCCCATTCTGATACGAAGTTTTGTAGCGATCACAACTTGTTGTCGATTGATTCCAAGTTCAGTTATTGCCTTTCCAAGCATGATCTCTGATAAACCTTCTGAATAGGCGTTAGCAGTATCAATAAAGTTGATCTTGTTGTCGATGGCTGTTTTAACTAATTGGTTTACCTCATTTTGTGGAAGTTCTCCAATTGCTTGCCAGTAACCTTTTCCTCCAAAAGTCATCGTGCCTAAACATAGTTCAGAGACTAAGACTCCGGTCTTTCCTAATTGATTGTATTTCATAGCTTTTTTCTTTTAATGTCGTTTGTTATCTCTTCTTTTTGCTAATACTGTCTGATTTTAATGCAAGATGGACTAGCTACCTTTGTTTCTTTCCCTACCCTTGTTAATAAGCCAGTAATTGCATCTCTTTTAAAGACAACAATATCTCCACTATTCATGTTCGCTACAATCAAAAATTTTCCTATTGGGTCGAGTGCGAAATTTCTAGGGTGATTCCCTAACGTTGATTGGTAGCCAATATTCCTTAACGTTCCGTCTTTGAGGATCGAGAAGATGGCTATATTATTTTCTACCCCACGATTTGATGCATACAGGAACTTGCCATCGGGCGAAATGTGAATATCCGCACTTCCAAAATTATCTTTATATTGATCAGTATGCGTTACAATGTCTTGAATATGATCTAGCTTTCCTTTTTTGTATTTGAAAGCACTAATGGCGCCTGCAATCTCTTCGATGCAATATGCAAATTTTCCATTCGGATGAAAAGTGAGGTGCCGTGGTCCACTCCCTGCTGCTGTTTTTGCAAATGGAGTCGGAACAGGCTGAAGTGGCTGGTTTTGTAAGGCATTAAATTGATAAATCCTTATTTTATCAGCACCTAAATCGGGAAGAAACAGATAATCATTATCGGGCGAAAATATGGATGAATGAATATGCGAGTGATCTTGTCGTGATTTATTGACACTACTATCCGAATAGGTAATAACCTGTGTGGCCGGTTGTATTGATCCGTCTTCTGCTAAGGGGTGAACAGCTACACTACCTCCTGTATAATTAGCGTTAACGATCCATTTTCCGCTCTTATGGAGAGATACATAAACGGGATTATCTCCGCCACTCTTCTGCGCATTTATGAAGGTCAATGTCTGATCTTGCGGGTTGAATGAAAAGCTACTGATTGATCCTGCATTGGCTGTTCTTGTCTCCGAACAGGCATAGAGGTATTTCCCATTGGCCGACAGTGTCAGGAAAGAGGGGTTCAGAATGTTTTTGACGGACGAAAGCTTGTTTAGCACACCCGTCAGTGTGTCAAGTTCATAGATGTAGATTCCCTCTTTGTTTTTATCGTCGTTATACGAACCGACAAAAACAAAGCACTTCTGTGCTTGTAAATTAAAGCAAAACAGAAGTAGCGTTGCGAAGAATAAAAAGCGTTTAGTCAATTTTGTAGTTTATTGTTAATTAATAATTTAGATTTGATCAATCATGTTCTCAGCCAAACACCGTTCAAGATAGAGAATTACGTCATAATCAACTCAAAACAAAAGTAATTTAAGACGATGATTTTCGCAAAAGTATTTACAACCTAAATGTTGGAATCATCGACTCCTGTAATCGTTTTGAGGCTTCAGGTGTTTCTTGATTTGTTTAGCTACGCAACTTTAGGATATTGCCGATTTGTTTGTCCCTTAATGTGGTGAATTCTTTGTAATCAGAAGGCTGGCGTCTGTTTAAATAGAAAAGTAATAGCCCGGTGATGAAAAACTGCAACTGTGCTCCATAGTCTTCAGCCTCTTCTTTTGTTACTAACTTCTTTTCGATACAATCATTCCAATCTTCTTCACAAATTCTGTCGAGAAAACTATAAATCAGTTTCGTTGTAGATTGTTGAGAATTTAAATCCGAAATCTTTTCAACATAAAAAAGTTCGAATATCCCCGGGTATTGAATAAAGTAATTTGAAAAGGCAATCGTCTTCGACTTTATTGCGGCCATACCTGTTAGATCTTTTTTCACCTGATCAGCTATAAATTGTGCACACTCGTCCTGGAAGTCTTTTACACACACAAAGATCAGATCTTTAATGTCTTTAAAGTAATTGTAAAGTGTTGTGTACGAATAACCTGCTCTCTCAGCAATATTTCGTACACTGATAGCCTTAAAGCCCTCACCACGAATAATCTCTTTGGCCGCTTCAATAAAGTAACCTCTCATTCTTTGTTCTTGAATCTCTTTCTTGTCCATTTCAAAATTGGTTTATGTTATTAACAGTGCAAATGTAGTGAACAATGTTAATATAAATAACATTGTTCATTGTATTTTTTCTAAGAAAGGTTCTTAAGCCTTATAATTTGAAAATGGAGTATCGATTTTGTACTTTTATACTGCGATATAATAATCTGGCACTAGTTTTGTACATAATGATATATTAACCTTTAATACCTGAAAAAATGAAAAAGCTTGTTATAATACTCGCAATCGCATTGACTTCAACACTCCTCACTTCGTGTTTCCCATTATTCTATGGCGATGATTATTATAATCATGGTGGAAGAAGGCATTATGATAATGGTCGAAATGAAGGTAGAAGGTCGAGACATGCACGAAGCAGCGACACCTATTACAGAAGCGACAATAGTTCTCAGTACAATCAAAGAGAAAGGTAATATACCGAACCTATTTGGTGTACGAAGTTGTAAGTCGTCTTTAAAATCGGAAGTGACTTATTTCTTGATTTTCAATGTTGAAAGTGACTTTTTGTTATCGTCATCATCTTTGCCGGATTCTTTGAAAGGATAACGAACATTACCTTTTGCATTGAACCATAGAATCCGATTGAAAACGTCATCATCTCCTGAATCTATTCCTTCAAATTCAGGTTTTGATGAAAGCTTAGCATAATACAACGCTTTCCCTTTTAATACCGCCAGAGGCTTATTCAATTCGTCTAAAGGAATTCGATTTGGAAGGACTGTATATTTAAAAGTAAAGTCAGGCTTCTTTGAAAAGCATTCAACCATAGGTGTTGCAGTTGCATCGAATGAGTTCATTGGAGGAATGCCTAATATCTGTTCTATGGTCCTCACCATGGAGGTCTGGTTATAATTAGCCGATATCGTTTTTTGTAATCTGGAATAGGGGCTAACTACAAAACAAGTAGTTCTATATGCTGATACGTGATCCCAACCGCTTTGTGAGTCATCTTCTGTTACAAAAATGACGGTAGATTCCCAGAAACGACTTTTGTTTACTGCTTCAATAATTTTACCCAATGCTAAATCGTTATCCGCAACCATTGCTTTTGGGGTGGGGTAACCAGGATTCGTTCCTACAGTATGGTCGCATGGTAATGCTACAACCATCAGCTGAGGGAGTTGGTCGCCAGGCTTCTGTTCGAAATCGTTTAACTCTTTTATAAAAGCACGAGCTCTTAATTGGTCGTTGATTTTAGGGTTGTCGAATCCGGGATATTCTTGCGAGAGGATAGGCCTAACCCGTGAAATCGTTGTAATGTTTTCAATCTTAATCGGTTGGTTGTTTATTGTTTTCTGGTAGATGCTGGTCCAGTTTTCTGAAGGATCTGTTTTAGGGATACAGGCTTCGCCATAGATCCGAACAGTCTTGCCATGATCGAGTGCATTGTTCCAGATAAATCCTTCTTTATTATACACCATTGCATCGGTTTGAACATGAGGGTAACTACGGAACCAGGCCCTTACATTTTTCTCAACATAATCTGTAACCATGGCTGCATCGGTCCATTGGTGTCCTTCGGCCGAACATTTTCCTGAAGCAAAGTAGTTATCCATTAAAAGAAAATCTTTCGACAGTTGATGTTGATTCGGTGTGAAGTTCTCGCCAAAGATGCATAATGAAGCTTTGCCATTGCCCTCTTTCATATCACCTAGCACCTGGTCGTAGGTTCTGTTTTCTTTGATGATATAGATAACATGTTTAAATATTGAAGGCTCTCCAATGCGCTCCGGAATAGGTTGAGGGGCTATCCCTTTCCGTGGCAATCTGCGGGATAAAATATTTTGATATACCAGATTTAACTTCTTTACCTTTTCGGTATAAAGATCAAGCTGTTTTTGATTGGGCATTGGCATGAAAGAGACTGAGGCAAGTTGTTTATGTGAATTGAAAGCTCCTTCATCTGTTATTGGAATATCTGCCTTTTTTGA
>JAHEYR010000171.1 GCA_023251485.1 Bacteroidales bacterium | reverse complement strand
AGGAATTGTTGTTCATGCCACGGCAGGTTTTGCTGCACTGGCTTCGGTTATCTATGTCGGGAATCGGAAAAATAAAGATGCTACACCCAATAGTATTCCACTTGTGGCTATTGGTACTGGTTTGCTTTGGTTTGGTTGGTATGGTTTCAATGCCGGTAGTGAACTAGCAGTAGACAATATCACCGTTCAGTCGTTTATTAATACTGATGTTGCTGCCTCATTTGCAACCATTACATGGTTGATTATGGAATGGAGTAATGTACGAAAACCTAAATTTATTGGTTTGTTAACAGGTGCTGTGGCCGGACTGGCTACAATTACTCCTGCGGCTGGTTTTGTCCCTGTATGGGCTGCCGCACTTATTGGAATTTCATCCGGATTTGTGTGCTATTATGCCGTAGCATTAAAAAATAAAATGGGTTGGGATGATGCACTTGATGTCTGGGGCGTCCATGGTGTAGGCGGCGTACTTGGTACGATATTACTGGGCGTTTTTGCTTCTTCAAGTATTAATTCAATGGTCCCGCATGGCATGCAGGGACTGATTTATGGAGGAAGTTCATTTTTTATTAAGCAGGTTGTTGCTGTTGCAGGAGCATCTGCTTATGCTTTTATTTTTACATACATCATGTTGATTTTAATTAACTTTATAACTCCTGTAAAGGTTTCTGAAGCAACAGAATTAACAGGACTTGATGAAGCGCTTCATGGTGAAAGAGCTTATGATGATGGAACATTGTAGATAGGTGTTTTTAAATGGAGACTGTCTCAACATTTAACCTGAGGCAGTCTCTTTTTGTGGATAGGGATGATCGTAACGTCAGGTTAATGCAATAATCTTCAGGTTAACAGAGAATTAATTATAGATTAATAAAAGGGAATGATTATTGTTGTACCTTTGCAGCAAATTCAAACCCAACTGTTGAAAGTAGAAGTAGTCTTATATGCCACTCATTTAGTTGCTATACAGAAAATGTTATCACTTCTATTGTGTTGCCATCTTTCCAAATCATTCAAGTTTTTTAATTGAATTTTTTATAGGTAGTGAAGTGTTGCATGGGTTTTAATGAATTTTTTTAATTAATGAAGGCACTGGAAAAGACTAGATAACATCTAATGCATGCTTTGTTAAACGTTTATAATGTCATTTGAAAATTTGAATTTAATAGAGCCTATCAAAAGGGCTCTGAAAATTGAAGGTTACGATAAACCTACTCCTATTCAGGAAAAATCTATCCCAATCATCCTTAGCAAAAAAGACTTACTGGGTTGCGCTCAAACCGGAACCGGTAAAACTGCTGCTTTTGCTATCCCCATTCTTCAACTGTTACATGAAGAAAAACTAGGACCTAATCGTCCAAAAGGTGCCCGCGCACTTATCCTAACACCTACCCGTGAACTTGCTATTCAGATTGGCGAAAGCTTTGAAGCTTATGGTAAATTTACAGGTATGAGGCATACTGTTGTTTACGGTGGTGTTTCACAACGCGTTCAAACCATTGCACTACAACGTGGTGTTGATATCCTGATCGCTACTCCGGGTCGTTTGTTAGACCTGATGAATCAAGGTTATGTAAATCTTCGTTCTATCTCTATGTTTGTGTTGGATGAAGCCGATCGCATGCTCGATATGGGTTTCATAAACGATATCAAACGTATTATTGCGAAGCTACCTACTGTCCGTCAGACGCTTTTCTTCTCGGCTACGATGCCTCCTGAAATTCAAAAATTGGTTTCTACTATTTTGAATAATCCGGCTAAGGTTGAAATCGTTCCTTCTGTTGCTACTGCCGATCTAATTTCTCAAAGTGTTTATTTTGTTGAGAAATCGGATAAGAAGTCATTGCTGATCCATCTGTTGAATAGTCTTTCTATTGAATCGGCTTTGATCTTTACCCGTACTAAGTTCGGGGCAGATAAGATTGTAAAAGATCTTCTCAGAGCAGGTATTGAGTCGGCTGCTATCCATGGGAATAAATCGCAGAACGCACGTCAGAATGCATTAAACAGCTTCAAGGCTAAAAAAACACGTGTTCTTGTTGCAACGGATATTGCCGCTCGCGGTATTGATGTTGAGGAGCTATCACATGTTATCAACTTTGAGCTACCTAATATCCCTGAAACTTATGTTCACCGTATTGGTAGAACTGGGAGAGCAGGATCAAGTGGAATGGCAATATCATTCTGTGATGCTGAAGAGAGAATCTTCTTACGCGATATCAGTAAACTGATTTCGAAGACAATTCCTGTTATTGAAGACCAACCTTATCACTCAAGAACAATTAATCTGGAAGGTAATCTCTCTGTGAAGAAGAAAAAGGTTACTACCCGTACCATGGGAAATGGTGGATCATATAGAATGCAGGATAAGCCCAGAAACGCCGGATCAGGCAGAACGGGTATTAACAGAACGCAACGCAATTCAAGAGCTTCTGAACAAAGCAGAACTTTTTAAACTGAACGATACTCCTTTCTTGAATCGATATTTCGTAGAGACGCACGGCAGTGCGTCTTCTTTTTCTATGTAAATATAAAAGACGTACTGCCGTGCATCTCTACGAAACGACACATAAACTATTTTAAACAATTCGGCTGGTACAGATTTGAAATCTATACCAGCCGAATTGTTTGTTATGTCGATATTGTAAACTTTATCGCGCAATGGCGATCTTCACCTTTTTCTTTTTGATCTTTTCGTTTTCAACCAACCGGATCAATCCTGCTGCCTTGTCCTTATTGACGGCAACAAACGATGTAAAGTCCTGAACTTCTATCAATCCAACGTCGTCTTTCTGTAGATTTCCTTTTTTTAATAGCAGACCAACGATGTCGGTCTTGTTGATTTTGTCTTTTTTTCCACTTCCGATATAGATGGTGGTCCAGAAGGGGAGTTGAGGTAATGGATAATTCTCGTCCAACGCGATATCTTCAACGGGTTCTGTGATGAACTTAGGGGCATAATCACCTTCAGCTAATACAAGCCATGCGGTTCCTTCTGCATTCATTCGGGCAGTACGACCGTTTCGATGGATAAATATATTCTCGGTAGTGGGCAGTTGATAGTGAACAATGTTTCTTACTTCAGCGATATCAAGTCCTCGTGAAGCCAAATCCGTTGTTATTAATACACGTACACTTCCGTTTCTAAACTTAATGAGCGATCTTTCACGATCTTCTTGTTCCATCTTTCCATGGAAGATGCCATGGCGGATGCCTTCTGCTGTTAAGAGTTCGCTGGTCCGTTCAACGGCTTCGCGGTGGTTACAGAAGACCAGCGTTGCTTCATCTCCCAGTTTGCATAACAGACGGAAGAGTACATTGAGTTTGTCCTTGCCAATGGCTGTGACTGACTTCAATTGAAGTTGAACAGGTGCTGCATCACTATTTGATAAAAAGTCGAGTGTGATGGGTGTATTCATTCGGGTAAAGTCAGGGATCTCATCCATGGCTGTAGCCGAAGTGAGAAACCGTTTCTTTACATTCTTCATCTGTCCGATGATATATGACATCTCTTCTTTGAATCCAAACTCAAGTGATTTATCGAATTCATCTAAGACCAGTATGCTGATTGTATCCGGATCAATTCGTCCGCGACTGATATGGTCGGCAATTCTACCAGGGGTTCCGATGAGGATCGCAGGAGGCGTTTTTAGATTGTTTATTTCCGTCTTGACAAGGTGCCCACCATATGTGGAGTTCACTTTAAAACCAGTGCCCATTGATCTGAAGACCTGCTCAATCTGAATCACCAATTCACGTGAAGGGGCAATAACTAATGTCTGTATACACGTATCTTCAGGATCCATCCGCGAAATGATGGGTAAGAGAAAACCTAGTGTTTTACCAGATCCTGTTGGGGAAAGCAAAACAATATCGCCTTTCTTTTTTGAGGCTTCGATAGAAGCGATCTGCATCTCATTGAGCGCAGCTATTTTTAGATTTTCAAGTATCTTATTAATCATTGATTGTTGAGTGAAATATTAGATCTTACCGAAGTGGCTTGGGTAAAAAGGATGGTTAATGGATGAATGCGTTTGCAAAGATACTAAATCTTCGAGTTGAAAATGTATATAGCCTGTGCGAAACAATCATTAATTGCTGATTATGAGTAATATTAGTTTTATTGTATGTTTTGTGCTGTCTGAACAGAAAAGAATATAATTTGGTTACTCCATAATACGATGTGTCGATGATTTTTATTATATTAGTAGTTTATTTGGAGGAGACAATTTCTCTATGGTGAAATCAGTAGATTTTCGCAATTATATTTTTCTGAGTTTTGGGAATGTGATATCATTGATTGCAGCCAAATGAAAGGTTTAGTTATCGGATTTCTTAGTAATACCTTATTTTAGATCTTATGAAAATACATGTTTTGATTCATGCTGATTTTGAGCAACCTGGTTATTTCGACCTGTGGGCTGAGAATAACAAGTTTGAAGTGGTTAAAATTAAATGTTGGGAAAGTCCTATGTATCCTGATGTCAAAGATGTTGACCGTCTTTTGATTATGGGAGGCCCAATGGGCGTTTATGAAGCTGATAAATACGAATGGCTGACTACTGAAATAGGCTTTATTAAAGATGTGATTGATAAAGGGAAAAGAGTATTGGGGATCTGTTTGGGATCTCAATTGATTGCTGCTGCAATGGGAGCGAAGGTTTACCCAATGACACATAAAGAGATTGGCTGGTTTATGATAACATGGGATAAAGCTGCCTTGATGCATTCATTGACAAAAGGTGTTTCAAGAAAAAGTAAAGTCTTTCATCATCATGGCGATACATACGATCTTCCAGATAATGCTACACGCATGGCTTCATCTGAAGGATGTGTGAATCAGGCTTTTGTTATAGGAAATAATGTTTTAGCCCTACAGTTTCATATGGAGATCGTTCCGACACTGTTGAATGAGATGATGGCACATGGTGGTGAATTAGAAAAAGGTCCTTTTGTTCAGACAGAAGAACGAATTCAGGAGGGTGTTTATGATATTATGCAAAATCATACAGACCTGGCTACTATTCTTGAAAATATGTTTATTGAATAATGCTACTACATATTTATGTAAACTCCGTTGCATATTATTTATGTTACGGAGTTTTTTTTGTTTAATATTATAGAAGGATTGTTGAGTTTAGTCGAAAATTCAATTTATCGAATAGTATTCGAACATGATTTTATATCCTATCGAATATAATTTAAATATATAATTGTAAGTGTTGTAATTGTAATAATATCAATGTTATAGTGTGTGATAATTATAGACTATTGTAAAAACTATTTTGGAATACATGGATAATATTTATTCATGAGAAAAACAAAATATTTAAAAAATTGTTAACCATTCCAAAATATTCTGCGTAATTTAGCGCCCTCAAATTCAAAACCAGATTTATGTACAAACAATTTTATGCACTTTTTATCCTGTTTTTTATTACAGGTAGAATTCTTGCTGGTGGCCCTCAGGTAAGTCTGCATGGTCAGAAGGAAATTGGAATGGGATTAGTTGGTACTTCCTTAACATTGGATGCCAGCTCTGCCTTCTACAACCCAGGAGCTTTGGCTTTTAATAAACAGCTTTACAATATTACGTTTGGTATTAGTCCTATTAAGTCTTTTGTGGATTATAAAGCTATACAGCCATCTTCTTATGAAGCTCGTACAATAAGTCCTATTGGTACACCTTTTTTCTTTTATGCTTCAGCAAAGATTACCGACAAGCTTACAGCTGCATTTGCAGTGAATACTCCATATGGAAACAGTTTAAAATGGGATAAAACCTGGACTGGACGATATGAAATTCAAGATTTATCATTAGAGTGCATCACTTTTCAGCCCACTTTAGCCTACAAAGTAAATAGTTGGTTAGGTGTTGGAGCCGGATTGGTTTATGCTTATGGAAAAGTTGTGCTCAACAAGGCTATTCCTCTTGCAGGTTCCACAGGCGATGCTACTTTTGGTATTGATGGTTCAGGAAATACATTGGGGTACAATATCGGGGTAGAAATTAAACCCAGTGCAAAATTGCAGATAGGTATTGATTATCGCTCTCAATTGAATATGAAACTTAAAAATACACCTGCTAATTTTAATGTGCCTTTGTCGATGAGTGCATATTTCCCTGCTGGAAATACTGTAACAGCTACATTGCCGCTGGCAGCAAATATCGATTTTGGAGCTTCTTATCAGGTTAATGAAAAATTGATGGTAGCATTTTCATTAAACTATGTTAAGTGGGGTGCTTATGATTCATTGAAATTTGATTTCACTAAACATTCTTCACAACTATCAAATATTCATAGCCCACGCGAATACTCAGATAAAATGATTTATCGTGTTGGGGGACAATATGTAATGTGTCCGAAAGTTACGGTTCGTGCTGGTGCTTATTATGATCCATCTCCATGTAATCCAAATTATTTTACACCTGAAACACCTAGTCTTGATAATACAGGATTAACATGTGGACTTTCTTTTTCACCAACCAAGAAGGTGAGTGTGGACTTCTCTTTTCTTTACATTCAAGGTAAGCAAAAGAACTTGTCATTTGTTCCCGACAACTTTACAGGAACATACAAAACCCGTTTCTTTATTCCGGGTGTAGGTCTATCTATCAACCTTTAAACCTGAACAGCTATGAAACAGATAAAATATTTAACAATGATATTCGCATTGGCATTGATCGCCTTTGCATGTAAACCTACAATTGATGTGCCTGCCCCGACTGGCGGAACAGCTAATTTTACTACATACGTTGCATTGGGTAACTCTTTAACTTCGGG
>JAHEYR010000170.1 GCA_023251485.1 Bacteroidales bacterium | reverse complement strand
GTGCCCAGCCTGAGAAGATAATCGTCGCTAATCAAACTGCTGATATTGAGCTGTTCAACTCACTCAATGACACGCTAATCAAGGCCACCCAGGATAAAAATTGTCCACTTGATTTAACCTGGAATATTCCGGCTGAATATCTGAACAAAAATTTAGATGAAGTTGTTAGCGCAAAATTAAAAAGTTGGGCGCTGGCTAATCTAAGAGACATTAACCTGCTAATCAAGTATGAAGTTCGGGTAGCACTTGAATTACAAGAAATTCATTTACGTGGATTAGATAATCTATTTAAAACGTTACTTTACGTTATTGATACTTTAAAAGAAACAAAAACCGTTTGGGGAGTTGGCAGAGGTTCATCATGCGCTTCTCTAGTATTGTTTGTGCTGGGATTGCACAAAGTTGATCCTATCAGGTTCGAGATTTCGCACACAGAATTCTTCCACGAATAGCGCCGGGGCTTTAATAAATAATAACGTTACGTAGAGTAATGTATATTTATCAGATAGCCTTTTTCTGGAGAACTCTCTAATGGCCAAGAAAGCACGAAGCGCGCGAGGTGAAGTAGTTGATTTTGATCTTTTAGCTATTAAACAACAACTAGCACTTGCCCCCGTACCGGTAGGCGTTGATCAACGCCGCAAATTCATCGATGAAAAAGATGGTATTAAAACGAAGACACCTATTCCTCAAGCACCAGTAATCGGGGCCTTAGCTATGGCTTCACACGCCGCTGATATTTCGGCAGCAGCGATTAAAGAATAATCAACAATATTGGAGATTAGACATGGCGATACGTCCGCTTGGTAAAGCATTTTTGTTTGCGTTTTTAAATGAAACACAGCGAGGAATCTTTACTCAGAAAAATAAAGGTAAAATTTATTTACCCAATGTCGCAACTGATGTTGATAGGCAGGGTGACTTTGCGCGCTTTGCTAAAGTGCTTGCTATCGGTGATGCAGTTACTGACTTTAACAATGGTGACGTTGTTTTAATTTCTGCACTAAAATGGACAAAAGGATTTGATCACGATGATGTTAAAATCTGGAAATCAGATCAAGATCAAGTTGTTGCCATTTTTGAAGATGATGATCTGGAATCGATTTCTTACGATTTCTATGCTTCGACGCGGGATCAGTAAATGCTTTTTGCTCTTCTAGTTTTTCTTTCAGCCTTTCTTATTGAGGGCATTGGCACGTATGTATCGGTGATAGGTTTGTCATCTCTGTTTGCCGCAAATCCAATCATCATTACACTTGCTGTAGCACTTGATTTGGGTAAGGTTGTAGCAGTATCATTTGTCTACAAATATTGGGCAAAGATCAACTGGATCATGAAGTCATACATGACTATAGCTTCAGTAGTACTCATGCTTATTACTTCAGCAGGGGTATTTGGCTTTTTATCTGGTGAGTTTCAAAAAGCGATTTCTTCTACAAACACCAGTTCTGTTATGATGACATCTCTAACAGATGAACAAGGCCGGCTGCAAAAACGTAAGCTTGAAATTGACAAGCAGGTGGCTCAGCTTCCAGAAAACAATGTTCGCGGGCGAACAACATTGCTTCGTCAATTTGGGCCAGAAATTAAGCGCATCAATGATCGTCTTATTGAAATTGATAAAGAGCTTCCAAAGCTGAAAGTTGAATCCATTAAGAAGAACGTTGAAGTAGGCCCGATCATTTACGTTGCTGAAGCTTTCAGCACCACGCCCGAACAAGCCGTAAAGTGGGTTATCTTAACGATCATCTTCGTGTTTGATCCTTTAGCAATTGCACTACTTTTGGCGGGCAATTTTTTAATTGAACAGAGAAAAACACTTCCCAAATCCCCCGCCACAGATAATTTTGTGGCACCCATTATGGTTGAAGATGAGATATTGCCAGAAGTAAATTCGCTCGATGAAACTCTTAGCACATTTATTCCTGACGAACATGGCGGTGAATTTCCGATAAATGAAAAAGAACCGGAAAAAGAATTAATTGCTCAAGCTGAAGTAATACCGGTTGATGTTGTTCCCCAAGTATCTTCTGATGATCCAGTGATAGTTGAACAACCAATCATAGAAGAACCGGTTAGAGAAATTATCAAACTTGAACAAGTTAGACCACCTCCACCTCCGCCAATGTCCCGTTCTTCTTTAGAAGACATTGATCCTAAGCGTGGTGATGTTGAAATGGATGGTACTGATGTTCGCAATTCGCAGGTTAGACACCTACGTGATCTTTATACAAATGAAATCTTAGATCCAGTAACTGTCGGTAAAATTCGTTAATCTACGGTTTACTACTGGACTCTAATAGAGTATAATTCTATTAGAGTCCAGTGTTATTTTCCGAGGATATAAATGAAGCCAACTATTTGGGTTGAAAAATATCGACCAAAATCTATTGCTGAAGTAATTTTTCAAGATGAGCGACAGCGTAAGCAGTTTGAGGCATATGTTGCAGCATGCGATATCCCAAATTTGTTTCTCTCAGGGGTTCAAGGCACTGGTAAGACAACGATTTCAAAAGCACTTATTCGCGATCTGGGCGTAGATCGCGCTGATGTTCTCCGCATCAACTGTTCTGATGAGAAGATTGACGCCTTACGTAGTAAGGTTTCTGGCTTTGCTATGACAATGCCGATGGGCAAATTCAAAGTAGTGCAACTTGAAGAAATTGATTATCTTTCGCTGGATGGTCAGGCATTGCTTCGAAGTCTTATCGAAGATAGTTCCAGTTCTTGTCGTTTTATTGCAACCTGCAATTATGAAAACAAAGTTATCCCTCCATTGAAGAGTCGCTTTCAACAATTTTTCTTTCGTGCTCCTGATAAAGAAAAAATCGCTGAACGAATGGTCGAAATCTTGGAATCAGAAAAAGTTGATTTTGATGCGGGATATCTTCTAACCTATATTGATGTTGGTTACCCTGATATCCGTAAAACGATTCAACTTCTTCAGGGTAACATTGGCTCTGGTAAGTTGCTTAATCCCAGTCAAGTATCGAACAGTACTGCAGATTGGAAGTTTGGGCTTCTCGATTCAATCTCTTCGGGTGATTTTAAGAAAGCACGAAAGTTAGTCTGTGAATCAGCAACTCGAGAAGAACATGAAGATGTTTTTCGGTTCCTATACGATAACATCGATAAGTTAAAAGTAAAAGACAAGGATGCTGCTATCCTTGTAATTGCTGATTTCCTGTATAAGCACACGATTGTAGCCGATACAGAAATAAATGTTGCGGCATGCTTCATCTCGCTTGGAAAATCATGATTGAAGAAATAGAAAAACTAGAAAAAATCATTGAGGCATATCATCGCCGGAATGAGATTTCCAACTTTCATTATTCGCATTTTGATCTTCTATCTTGGCGTGTTTGGATAACAGAAATGGGATTATCGAAAGCGGATTATGATCGAATGGAAGTAGAAGATTATGCTGTTAAGATTTCTTATACTGATAACAGTAACTCATATGATAGTTATACTGTCTTACTAAAAGATATTATAGAATGGAATGAAAAGGTTAAACCAAATGACACCTGAAGAACGTCAAGCATTACGTGATGCAAATTCGCCTACAGTCCACGCGTTGTTTAGTGCGTATTGTTACGTGGGCTGGTCTTGGAAAGGCTGTGGTTTTGGTCAATTATCCATTGATTTTGAACCTGATACAGGCAAACCTGAAATTATGAATGAACGTATGACACGAGATAGTGTCAGAAAAATTCTTCACGCAATGGCGGACTTTGTTGCTGATAGAGCAGTACTATCCGACAATCCTGAAGATATTCCGCCTATTGATTTTATTGCTGAACAAAAAGCATCTCAGTTGGAATATGATGAACAGGAGCGCATACATGGACGAATCTGATTTAATTTATCGTCTTTTAAAGCGGGCCGAGATTCGGCGACAAATTTCTACTCGTAAGAGTGTTCTGGAAGGAAAGCCAGATAGAATTGCGGATCTTCTTGAGGAAGCGGCAGTGGAAATTAAGCGTCTTCGTGAATCAGAGTGTTTACGAGAATCCCGGAATAAAGTATAATTAATGACATATAAACTTGACATTTTTGGGTTGTTAGGTTCGCTCAACAACCCAAAATTTAAGGATATCTACGCTGGGCTTAGTGATGATGAGAAGAAGGGATTCGCGCCTCTCGTGGTCATGCGTTGGATGACTGGAACTTCTGATGAGCAACAAATTATGTTGGTCAATGAGTTCGTTAATCCTACCGTGTTCACTCTTGGCAAACATCCGCATCTTTTAATGCTGTTGCTTCAAGTGTGTAATACTAAGACCAACAAACGGTATCAGTGGCTGGGCATCAAAAGTAAGAAAAAAAATGTTGAAGCCATGCGAGTTGTTAGTGAATATTATGAAATGTCGTCGCGTGAAGTAAAATTGCTTTCGCCTTTTCCTAATGAAGAGGAAATATATCAGATGGCAGAGGAACTTGGATTCCAGAAGGATGAACTGACCAAACTTAAAAAGGAATTTAAAAATGAATAATATGCTTAAACGCATCAAGAAGTGGTTGCCTAGCCAGTATGCTTGTGCCAGGGCACTTGGTAGATTCTTTACTACCGTAATAATCATTATCCTTAGTAGTGGCGTACTAGGCTTGGTGTTTTATCAGCCACTAATAATGTTCATGCTGTTGGTAGTGACGATTGCATTTGTTGTTTATGCAAAATACCTTGATGGTGTGATTCAAGATGAAGAGCTAGAGCGTGCTCTAGCCAATGCGGAAAAAAGAAACAATTACGTTAATGATTTACTAGAAATTCATAAAAGAAACAAATTAATAAGACGCGAGCGCGAAGTCGCCAAGGCTAAAATTGAAAAAATGATGTCGGATGATAAACTTAAAGAACACCGAGAAGCTGAACTATGACACACCGTTATTCATTTCGAACGAGGACGGACAAAAATCGCAAACAACGCAAAGCGCGTTGGATTCGTGCAAGAAATCTTATGCGACTTTATCCAGAATGTAGTTATGGTGGTGATTTTTATTGCAATCATGTTTACGATCCTTTGACTCCGTGGTGTTGGGTAGATTTTCGTTTTTTCCATTCACGCTTAAAGCGTTATTTTGCTGTAGCAATGATCACGGCTGAATATGAAGCATATGAGATTGCTTCGGAAAAGGCTTGGGATGAAGCAGAAAAAACATTCCCGCGGCATGATAGTGAAGATTGGGACTTTAAAAGCGATATTAATACATGGATTAATTTACCTAGGGCAGATTCTGATAAGCGAATGGCTTTACAAAAAGAAATTGCTGAGAAAATATTAAGCATTCCTCAAATGATTCATCCCAGTATTCAATTACAAAACTATGGAACTGTTGCAATAGGTATTTCCGCTACTGTAAATAATACTCATATCGATGAACATGTCATTCGTGAATGGATCGCAGATTTTCGGGCCAAGGGCGAACCAACAAATCCCGGCTGGACCTGGAAAGGAGAAGCAGTTGAAATCATCCCACAAAAACTCACAGCAAGATACAGTAGCATTTAAGTTATTAAACACAGACCAGATTGCGTTGCGGCGTATTCCATTAGAAGATGCTGAAATAACACTTTCAAAAAAATCAAATTGGCATTGCGAGCATTGTAATAAGCGCTTTTCTGGAGAAAATGCTTTTATGAAACATGCATGTGAGCCTAGGCGCCGGGCTGGCGAGCTTGCCTCCCCATTAGGACAAGCAGCCTTCGGATATTATCGTGAGTGGATGCGACTAAAAAAATTCAGTCAGCCTGGATCTAATGCTTTTGTCGAGAGCAAATATTATAGAGCATTTATTAATTTTGCCCGGCTTGTTATTGATGCAAACGTACCAAAACCTGATCGGTATATTGCTTTGATGGTCGAAGCCGATATTCTTCCTATTCTCTGGTGTAGAGATCAAGCATATGCACTTTATTTAGGATGGTTAGACAAATTATCTGATCCACTTGAGCTTGTAAAAGAATCAGTAAGTTATCTTATGGATATTGCTGATTCAGAAAATGTTAAGCTTTACACAGTTTTTAGTCATCTTGGGCCGCAACGGGTGTTGTCTCTTATTAGACAAAGAAGACTTACTCCATGGTTATTGTTCTGTTCACAGGCTTTTGATAAACAGGTTTTGAAAAAATTAGATAGTTCACAGTTGATTGCTTTTAATGCAGTTGTGAATTCCGGATATTGGGGTAATCGTTTTGACACTGAAAAAACGACTCTTGAACAAGTAAAGATGATTGTACGGGGTATTGGGCTTTAGTATGTTTAACGCTGATATTGATATCGATTTTCCTACAACTTTCTCACCACAGAAACTGTTTCCGTGGCCGCGAGCAAGTATAGTAAAAGATGATGAGCTTCGACCGCACCCATGTGGGGTTTATCCACAGCGAATTCCTGTTGACATACTTACAGGCCTCGCTTCAATTCCATATAAGGAAGCTGAAGAAATTGGGTACTTGAAACTTGATTGTTTGCATCTTAGCATATATGATTATTTTCAAACTCGCGAGGAAATCGATGCACTACTTGAAGAAGAGCCAGATTGGGGACTACTAACTATTCCTTCCGAACAGAAAAAGCTATTCCAGTTGTCAAATCATGGTGAAATTCTCAGTGAAATAAAACCGAAAAGTATTGAAGAGCTTGCTGATGTTCTTGCATTAATTCGACCAGGTAAGAAAAAGCTAACCAAGTTATATCGTACGCACCGGGAAGCTACAAGGCGAGCCTTATACGCAAAGGATGAAAGTGGTTATTCATTCAAGCGAAGCCATGCAATAGCTTATAGTCTAGTGCTAGTTCTACAATTACATTTAATTTCAGCGGGGAT
>JAHEYR010000031.1 GCA_023251485.1 Bacteroidales bacterium | reverse complement strand
TTTAGAAGGTCTAAAAGTAAACATAAATCTTAATAACCAAGTACCTTGAACATAGATTTATGACTTTGTTCTTTTGCGAAAAGTTTTGTGAAGTATTCACCGTCTTCATCAAGGTCAATAATTACATGTTTAGGTGCAGGAATCAGACAGTGCTGAATACCTCCGAAGCCTCCAATTGACTCTTGATAAGCACCGGTATGGAAGAACCCAATGTAAAGAGGATCTCCCTCTTTTATCTTTGGAAGGAATATAGCATTGGCATGAGATTCAGCATTATAGTAATCCTGACTATCACATGTCAACCCCCCAAGAAATATTCGTTCATACTCACTTTCCCAATGGTTGATAGAAAGCAGGATATATTTTTGATTGATAGCCCAGGTGTCGGGAAGTGTTGTAATGAAAGAGCTATCAATCATATTCCATATTTCACGATCATTTTGCTGTTTCTGTCCAACGATAGAGAAAAGTGTAGCCCCGCTCTCGCCGACAGTAAATGATCCAAACTCTGTAAAGATATCGGGCTCCATCACATTATATCGCTTGCAGATACTCTTAATCTGGGCAATGATCTCCTCCGCCATGTATTCATAGTCGTAATCGTGAGATAATGAATTCTTGATAGGAAAACCGCCCCCAATATTTAATGCAGTCAACTCAGGACAAACCAACTTTAACTCACAGTAGACGTTCACACACTTCGAAAGCTCATTCCAATAGTATGCAGAGTCTTTAATACCGGTGTTAATAAAGAAATGAAGCATCTTCAACTCAAACTTCGGGTTGTCTTTGATTTTCTCTTCGTAATACTTAACGATATCGGCATAGCGAATACCCAATCGCGAAGTATAAAAATCGAACTTAGGCTCTTCTTCAGCAGCAATACGAATTCCGATTTTACACTTCTTGGTGATATTTTTATCATACAGCTCCAACTCATTCTTATTATCTAAAATAGGAATAGTGTTTTCGAAACCATTATTGATGAGGCTGGCAATATTCTCTATATACTGTGGACGTTTAAATCCATTGCAGATAATAAAATTATCCTTTTTAAGTAATCCCTGTTCATGAAGTGTCTCTATAATGGCTATATCGAAAGCCGATGAGGTTTCAATGTGAACATCATTCTTCAATACCTCCTCCATTACAAAAGAGAAGTGCGAACTCTTGGTACAATAGCAATAGTTGTAGTCACCTTTATAATCAGACTTCGCCATTGCTACATTGAACAAACGCTTCGCCCTTTGTATCTGAGATGATATTTTAGGCAAATAAGTAATCTTTAATGGTGTTCCATACTGCTTAATGATATCCATCAAGGGGATATTATTAAAGTATAATTCATCATCAATTACTTTAAACTCATCTTGAGGAAAGTCGAATGTTTGCTCAATCAGATCAATATATTTGTTCTTCATTACCTTAACCGGATTAAAAAAATGGTGTGCAAAATTAATCTAATAATTCATTACATTTTCAAATAACTCAAATTTAGATGATTTATTTTAATATAAATTTCCTAATCTAACTTAGTTGGAATAGAGAATAACTCATTACTAAATGATTTCTGAAATCAAAAATAAAAAAGCATTAACAACAACTTATTTATCATAATATATTGTTTATGTGATGTTTGATTTTTTAAATTCTAATTTCAACTTCAGATTAACGTAAACTTTAAGCTGATTAACGACGAACATCATCAAATATTTAAGCAATATAGAATACAAATCTCATCTTGATTTAACTAAGTTGGATTATATTCATGACTATTTTCTAATACTTTTTAACCTGAAATCTAGTTGAGCTCTAAGCAATACTTTTATTCAAAAAATATGTTGCATCGACTTACCGGATATATTGTACTTCTATTGAATATATTCTAAATACAACCTTATCTTTACAAAATCCGACACAACTATATGCCAATAGGGTATACAAACAGAAGTTTATTAGAAAAAAACAATATCTTACTACTAGAATGGTGGTTTTTCGCTTTATATTTGCTAAGTCAGAATAATAAGAATGAGTAAACACGAAGCAAGTATACTAATTGTTGATGATGACCAGGATGTACTGCTGGCAGCTAAGCTATTTTTAAGACAACATTTTAGTATAGTTCATACCGAAAAGAATCCCGAGAATATTCAAACTCAAATGAAAAATGTGAGTTATGATATCATTTTGCTCGATATGAATTTTTCAAGAGACGCAACAAGTGGTAAAGAGGGATTCTTTTGGCTAAACAAAATTCTTGAAATAGATCCTGCAGCTGTTGTTATCTTCATTACAGGTTATGGCGATATTGAGTTGGCTGTTCAGGGTATTAAAGAAGGTGCAACCAACTTCATCTTAAAACCATGGGACAACCAGAAGTTGTTGGCCACAATAACAGCCAACCTTCGTATAAGAGTTTCAAAAGTTGAAATAGAGGCATTACGATCAAAGCAGCAGGTGCTGATGGCAGATCAGGAGCTGACCTTTAGTAATATTATTGGACAATCGGTGCTCATGCAAAAGGTAATGGCTACCGTTGAAAAAGTGGCCCGCACTGATGCCAATGTTCTGATTTTGGGAGAAAATGGAACGGGGAAAGAACTCATCGCCCGTGCCATCCATAAGGCATCTCACAGACAACACGAAGTATTTATCAGTGTAGACCTGGGAGCTATTAGCGAAACCCTTTTTGAAAGCGAATTATTTGGTTATAAAAAAGGAGCCTTCACTGACGCCAAAGAAGATAGAGCCGGCAGATTTGAAGCTGCTTCAAAAGGATCTATCTTTTTAGATGAGATTGGCAACCTTACTTTTGGCCTTCAATCAAAGCTATTAAGCGTTTTGCAGAGTAGAAAGGTAGTTCGATTAGGCACTAATCGTGAAATACCTATTGATGTCAGAGTGATTTGTGCTACTAATATGCCACTCTACCAAATGGTTTCAGAAGGTAAGTTCAGACAGGATTTGTTGTACCGTATCAACACGGTTGAAATTCATATTCCTCCTTTACGTGAAAGAGCTGACGATATTCACCTCTTCGTAGACCATTTCTTGAAAATTTATTGTCATAAATACAAATTGCCGCTGAAAAGAATTTCACTTCCGACCTTAAAACGATTGGAAAAACATCATTGGCCGGGAAACATCAGAGAGCTACAGCATGCTGTTGAACGTGCAGTGATATTGAGCGATAATATATTGCTTGAACCCCACGACTTCTTCATTAACCCTTCGGAAGATCAATCTAATAACGATGTAAATCTTAACAACTTCAATTTAGAAGACACTGAAAAGATGCTCATCCGGAAAGTAATTGATAAACATGGAGGAAACATTAGTAAAGCAGCTAAAGAGCTTGGGTTAACCAGGGCATCACTATACCGTAGAATTGAAAAACATGGGCTTTAACCGGTTTAGATTCTTAATCATTCTTCGTATCACCCTATTGCTTTTAAGTGGTTGGGGACTTATCACCCTTTTGATTAATTTTCATCTTCCGTTTACCTGTGCACTATTAATAGTCCTGATAGTCGGACAGATTATTGATCTTATCAACTTTGTGGAACGAACTAATAAAAAGCTGATTTCGTTTCTAGAAAGTGTCAAATACAATGACTTCACTACAACATTTAATGACAACCAGCTGGGTCCATCATTTAAGAAGCTGAATCTATCCTTTAATAATGTGATGGCAGAATTCAGAAAGAGCCGGGCTGAGAAAGAAGAACATTTTAATTATCTACAAACTATTGTTCAACATATTAGTATTGGCATCATTGTCTTTACCCACAACGGAAAAGTAAACCTGACCAACGATGCTTTTCTTCGGATCATGAAGATCCCGGCACTTCGAAATCTGCACGAACTTGAACTTATCAACAAAGACCTCCCCGATACACTCCTCAAACTATCAGGAGGAGATAAAACACTCATCAAGCTTTTTCTTGACGACAACATCTCGCAATTGTCTGTATATTCAACTGTATTTAAAATGCATGGAGAGGAGTATACACTGGTTTCATTACAGGATATCAGTTCGGTTTTGGAAGAAAAGGAGGTAGAGTCATGGCAAAAACTTATTCGAGTGCTCACTCATGAAATCATGAATAGCATAACCCCTATCTCATCACTAGCCCAGACCGTTAGAGAGATTATGCTTGAAGAAAATGAGGAAGTGGCAGCGTTGCGTCCATTAGAACAAGAGGATCTGGACAATATAGCCAATGCGCTTGATACTATTCAGAGAAGAAGCCAGGGGTTACTAAATTTTGTTGAACTGTACAGAAACCTAACCCGGATACCTCGTCCGAACTTCAGATATTTCAGCTTAAAAGATTTAGTACTCAGAGTACGACAGCTCATGATTTCCAGGTTTGAGAAGGACCGTATTTTATTTCATGTGATCATAAATCCCGAAGATTTAATGCTTACTGCCGACCCCGATCTTATCGAACAGGTTTTAATCAACCTTATTCTAAATGCCTGCGATGCAGTTAAAGAAAATGAAAAACCTGAAGTAATATTGTCGGCTGTTTCATCTAATAGTGGTAGAATCACAGTAGAAATTAGAGATAATGGGACAGGAATAAAACCCGATCTTCTCGACAAAATATTTATGCCTTTTTTCACCTCTAAACGAAATGGCTCAGGAATCGGACTAAGCCTCTCCCGACAGATAATGCATTTACACAAAGGAACTATCCACGTTAAATCAGTACCAGGAAACAGCACATCCTTTACGCTTTCATTTTAGTTAAAAAATGCATTATTGATAATCAATATTACCCGATAAGAATATTTTACAAACTTCTTATTCCATATAAATATGGAATTTTATTATATTTATATACTTTCCGATGTTTAAATGATTCTCATTTTTATTATTCCAAGCCGCATATTAGTTATGCAGAATATATGCATATATATGAATTATAAGACATTATATTTAATAATTCATAAATAATTCATTATTTTAATAATTATAAAAAAAATAGCATTATTTTTGGGGCGTGACTTGATTATTTAATGCTAAGTAAGTAACTTTAAGCTCATCTATTTCGTTTAACTCATTTAGAAGGCAATATGCCTTTCTTCTTGCGTTTTCTAAAATTTGAGGGGACTGAAAACATAATATTAACCATCTATTATATTAAACATGAATAAGGAAGCCAAAACTAATTATGATATCCATCCTGTTCTAAAACAGCGTTGGAGTCCAAGGGCTTTTGCTGAAAAGCAAGTGGAACTTGAAAAAATTCATCGTTTATTTGAAGCTGCTCGTTGGGCTCCATCAAATAATAACCTTCAACCATGGCGTTTTCTCATTGGCTTTAAGGGTGACGAAACTCATAACAAGATAGTAAGTGTATTAACTGAAGCTAATGCAGAATGGGCTGATAAAGCACCTGTACTGATTTTGGTTGTAGGGAAAAAAGTAAACCATAAGGGAGATCCTAATAAGCTCTTTTCTTTCGACCTTGCTCAAGCTACAGCTAATATGGCTTTTCAGGCAACCGTTGATGGCATCAATGTTCGTCAAATTACCGGCTTAATCCCTCGTAAGGCTTTTGAAGTTTTTGCTATTCATGATCTATATGGAGCTGTTTGCACATTAGCAGTTGGCTATCCGGGAGATCCTGACACCTTACCCAATCCGTTAAAAAAACAGGAGAAAGCAGAACGTACCCGCAATCCTATCGAAGATGTTGTTTATACCGTTAAATTTGGTCAGAAAGCAAATATCTTTTAATTCTGCTTATTCAAAAAACTAAACCCCTTGGCAAGCATCTTCTTTTGTCTTTTCTAAAGATTGCAATCCAAAGGTAGATATTGAGGTTGATCGTTATGATCAACCTCTTTTTTTTTAACTTAGCACTATGGTTTAACAATATAAACAACCCACCACGCTAACCATCAAACCAATGAAAAACAATAAATTATCAATTGCGATCTTCCTGTCTGTGCTGGCAGCTGTTTTCTTTTCGTGTACGCTATTGGCCCAAAAACCGGCAGAAAAGTACACATCCTTTAAGCCGGGACAACTTTGGCTTGATAATAACGGTGTATTTATCAATGCACATGGCGGGGGACTAATCTATTACAACAAGAAATATTATTGGTTTGGTGAACACAAAATTGAAGGGAAAAAAGGTAATAGTGCACAAGTTGGCGTACACTGCTATTCATCAAATGATCTCTATAACTGGAAGAATGAAGGCATCGCTTTAAATGTCAGTGACGATAACTCCAGTGAAATTGCAAAGGGCTGTATACTTGAACGCCCGAAGGTTATTTATAACGGAAAGACAAAGAAGTTTGTGATGTGGTTTCATCTAGAACATAAAGGGAAAGGTTATGCTACAGCAAGAAGTGCAGTCGCTATAAGCGCAAACATTACAGGACCTTACACCTTCGTAAAAAGTATAAGACCTAATGCGAATACGAACCCTGTCAACTTCATCGCTTCGGATACCATCAAAAGCAAAGACAACTTCTTTTTACGCGACTATGCCATTGGCCAGATGGCTCGCGATATGAATCTCTTTGTAGACGACGATGGGAAAGCCTACCATATCTTTTCTTCGGAAGAAAATCGTACGATGCATATTTCTCAGCTCACTGATGATTATTTGTCTCCTTCCGGAAAGTATATTCGGATATCCAAAGATAAAAGTCGAGAAGCACCTGCGCTCTTCAAACACAATGGAAAATATTACCTGATCACTTCAGCCTGCACAGGTTGGGCACCTAATGCTGCTACAATAGCAGTAGCTGATAATATATTGGGAGACTGGAAAGTTATTGACAATCCCTGTCAGGGACCTGATGCCAACCTAACATTCAAAGGTCAAAGCACGTATGTGCTACCGGTTCAGGGAATAAAAGATGCATTTATCTTTATTGCAGATCGCTGGCAGCCTGATAACGCCATTGATGGAAGATATCTATGGTTACCTATTCATTTTGAAGGAGATAAAATCACCATTCCCTGGATGGATGAATGGGATCTGAGTTTCTTTAAGACAAAAAAATAAACCAGAGTCATTACCATAGATCTTTTATAGTTAGATTCGTATCTATAATAATGGAAAGTACTGAACTGAAAATTAATGAAATAAAATCAGAATCGACAAATACAGGAATCAGAAATTTCTATACTTTCGTCCTTTCTTCTGACAGAACAAGTTTAATGCTTAAAAATTGACAACATGCTTAAAAGAACCTTCAAACTATTATAAGCGGTGCTATTGTTCGCCCTGATCACTGCTTGTGGAAATAATAAAAACACGATCGGTCAACTCAATAAAAGCGATTCGCTGATGAATGCAAAAGTGAACGAATATGCGGTCGTAAAACTTACCGCCCCAACAAATAATTTAACACCAAACGAAATCAAGATGCTTCCCATCCTGATCGATGTGGCAAAGATTATGGACGATCTTTATTGGGAACAGACTATCGGCCCCAGAAGTTCGTTTGTTGACACCATCAAAAGCCCATTGGCAAAAAGCTTTGCCGAGATCAACTATGGGCCTTGGGATAGACTGGATGAAGAAAAACCGTTCATGCCGGGTTGGGGAGCCAAACCTGAAGGCGCTAACTTCTATCCGAAAGATATGACCAAGGCTGAGTTTGAGAAATGGACGGATAAAAACAAGACCAGTCAGTATACAATCGTCCGCCGTAAGAAAGATGGCGCGCTTGAAAGCATTTGGTATCATGAAGCCTATAAGGAACAGCTGAATAAAGCAGCCGATTTATTAAGAAAAGCTGCTGCGCTTGCAGACGACGCCGGGCTGAAGAGTTATCTGAACCTCAGAGCACAGGCACTAATGACCTCTGATTATTTTAAAAGCGACATGGCATGGATGGATATGAAAACCAATACGCTTGACATAGTAGTCGGGCCTATTGAAAACTATGAAGATAAACTATTCGGATATAAAACTGCCTTCGAAGCTGCTGTGCTAATTAAAGATAATGACTGGAGTAAGAAGTTAGCTCATTTTTCTGCAATGTTACCTGATCTGCAGAAAGCACTTCCTTGCGATCCAAAATACAAACAAGAGGTACCGGGTTCCAACAGCGACCTCAATGCTTATGACATTGTCTATTATGCAGGTCATTCTAATGTTGGCGGCAAGACTATTGCCATCAATCTTCCGAATGACGAGAAGGTACAGCTTGCAAAAGGGAGTAGACGCCTACAGCTTAAAAATACAATGAAAGCTAAATTTGACAAGATCCTTACGCCTATTTCAAACCAGCTGATAGATCCATCACAACGTAAGAACGTTAAATTCGATGCTTTCTTCTCAAATGTTATGTTTCATGAAGTTTCACATGGCCTTGGAATCAAGAATACCATCACAGGCAAAGGAAACATCAGAGTAGCTATTAAAGAGCTCTATTCTGCTATTGAAGAAGCTAAGGCTGATATTCTGGGACTTTGGATGGTTACCACATTGATTCAAAAAGGTGAGTTGAAAGACATCACTACAGAAGATGCTTATGTCACCTATATGGCAGGACTTATCAGATCTGTTCGTTTTGGGGCGGCAGAGGCTCACGGACAAGCAAACATGATGTGTCTAAACTTCTTTGAAGATAAAAAAGCTTTTACAAGGAGCACGGATGGAACCTATAAAGTCGATTTCACCAAGATTTCTGCAGCAGTTAATGAATGGGCTGCCATGCTATTAAAATTTGAAGGCGAAGGCGATTACGAAGGAGCAAAGAGTTATTTAAAGGCCAATGGAATAGTTAGTCCATCATTGAAGAGTGACCTTGAACGACTGAAGTCAGCTAACATTCCAAAAGACATCGTTTTCGAACAAGGTGTCACCGCCTTGGGATTAAAAAAGTAAAGTATCATTTAATTATATTATCCTTACACTACGTTTATTCATCAATCTTTAACTAAATCACCCTTTATGAAAAAACTATTTTTTGCTTTGGTAGTGGTATTATCTCTCTCATCCAGAGCCATGGCAGGCCATCCCGATGAGGGGATGTGGCTTCCAATGTTTATTGATCGTCTTAACTATGTCGACATGCAGAAAGAGGGGCTGCGCCTCACTGCCGAAGAATTATATAGTATTAATCATTCCAGCTTAAAAGACGCCATTGTAAGCTTAGGTGGTTTCTGTACAGCAGAAGTTGTATCAAAAGAGGGTTTGCTCCTGACAAACCACCACTGTGGATATGAGTCTTTACAAAAGCACAGCTCTATTGACCATGATTATTTAACCGATGGTTTCTGGGCAATGAATCGCAATGAAGAACTACCAAACGAGGGATTATATGTCTCCTTTTTAGTACGAATGGATGATGTCACAAAGAAAGTTTTGGCTAATGTAAAAGCTGCGATGACAGAGAACGAACGTTCTGCTGAGGTCCGACGAGTTATTGCTGACTTGAAAAAGGATGCCTCTGATAAAGGAAAATATACTGTCGATGTCAAAAGCTTCTACAATGGAAACGAGTATTACATGTTTGTTTATCAAATTTATGAAGACATCCGTTTAGTAGGTGCTCCTCCTTCAGCTATTGGCAAGTTTGGTGGTGATACAGACAACTGGATGTGGCCTCGCCATACCGGTGACTTTAGTATGTTTCGCATCTATGCAAAACCTGATGGCTCGCCTTCTAAATATTCAAAAGACAATGTCCCTTTGAAGGCTAAATACCATCTTCCAATCTCTATCAAAGGTGTTCAAAAAAATGATTTCACAATGATATGGGGGTATCCTGGTAGCACGGATCGTTATATGACCAGCTATGGAGTTAACGAAACGCTCAATGAAATAAACCCTGCCATTATCAAATTATTAGGGAGTTCTCTCGATATCATGAAAGAGGGAATGGATGCTGACCCAAAAGTTAAAATCCAATATGCTTCAAGCTACGCAGGTCTTGCTAACTTTTGGAAGAATAAAATTGGTGAGTCAAGAGGACTGAAAAGACTTAATGTGTTTGACAAGAAAAAAAATATCGAAGAACAGTTCCAGAGTTGGGTTACAGCTGATACTTCCCGTCGCACTAAATATGGCTCAGCAATACCCGAATTCGAAAGGATTGCTAAGTTAAAGACAGAAGCGCAACAAGGAAAACAAGAGTGGTATCTCAACCTAACCTTGTACGCCTCCAATACTTTGAAAATCGCCATGAAGAATATGTCGCTCGAGAATATTGTTAAAATGGAGAAAGAGAAGAAGGCGGAATCGATAAAGCAACTCGAAGATGGCTTAACAGAAACCTATAAAGATTATAACTCAGCCATAGAAGAACATTTGCTAGCCTCGTTGTTAGCCTCGTATAACAAGGACATCCCCGAAGCAAATCAGCCTGAATACATTAAGACAATAAGCACCAAGTATAAAGGCGATTTTAAAGCATATGCCAAAGACTTCTTTGAGAAATCGTTGTTTGCTTCCGAAGGTAATTTCCGCAAATTTTTAAAAGATCCATCCGAGAAGAAGTTGAAGAAAGATATGGGATTGGAGCTGATTAAAGCATTCATGGCCGTTGCCATGCAGGGACAAGTTAGTGGTTCAGCCTTGAAGACTGCCGAAAACAAAGCAAACCGTCTATTCATTGCCGGACTTCGCGAGATGAATCCTGACAAGAAATTCTACCCCAATGCGAACTCAACGATGCGCGTTACATATGGTCAGGTTCTTGACTACTTCCCTGCTGATGCTATTCATTACGACTATGTAACTACACTGGATGGCGTAATGGAAAAAGAAGATCCAAAAAATGAAGAGTTTATCGTTCCAGCAAAGTTGAAAGATCTTTGGCAGAAAAAAGACTTCGGACCTTATGCAGATAAAAGTGGAAAGCTTGTGACCTGCTTTTTAAGCAATAACGACATCACCGGTGGAAACTCGGGAAGTCCTATCATCAATGGAGATGGTGAATTACTCGGTCTGGCCTTTGATGGTAACTGGGAAGCCATGAGTGGAGATGTTGCCTTTGAACCAGAACTGCAACGTACTATCAATGTTGATATTCGCTACGTGCTATTTATCATTGACAAATATGCCGGTGCAGGCCATTTGGTTAAAGAAATGACCATACGGTAACATATTCTTCTAAAAAAAAGGCCGGATATCTCAAGTTAAGATATCCGGCCTTTTTTTTTAATGATAGAAAATGAATCCTACTTGCCGATACTTGCCATTAAATATTTATAGATGGTTTCCTTTTGAGCATCACTGATTTTTGCTTTACGTTGCATAGCGTTTAGGTTATCCCTCCATTCAGCCGCATTATAAGCTTCAGGAGGATACAGCTTATGACATTTTTGACAATTATTGACATACAACGTCTTACCACTCATAAGCGTGTCGTTACTAATTGTTGTTTTTGCAACAACCGGGGTAGAGGGGGTGTGTTTTACAGTTCCGCATTTGTAAAATAATCCGATCGCGATAATAATAATCAAGGACATCACCAACTTAGAACCAATCTGAAAACACCTGCCTTGTTTGCAATTTTTCATGTCTATTCAAATTTAAGTTTATAATCCCATACCAATAATTTCTTTCCAGGTCTTAAAAGGTTCGACACTTAAAGAAGAGTTATAATAGCGTGTATCACCAGTCACCTCCGCACCGATCCACTCAGGCAAATTAACGAACTCATCCGTGGTGTCTAGCTCGACTTCTGCAATTACCAACCCTTCGTTCTCACCCAGAAACTCATCCACTTCCCATTCATGGCCATCGCTATAAAAAGAATAGCGATATTTTTCAATAATAGGCTTCTCACAAAGAAGATCGATCATTTCATTCGCTTCGATTAATGATATCGGATATTCAAACTCAAGACGTTCAATACCCCGTGTTATTCCTTTAACGGTAAGATACGCTTCATCACCAGCAACCCTGACTCTTACCGTTCGTTCTTTATCACGATTAAGATACCCCTGACGATAATGAACGCCTTGCGCCAGTTGCTTATAAGTCCTGTCTTTAACTAAAAACTTCTTTTCAATCTCTATGGGCATTTTAATAAGGTTTAGAACAAAAATAACTTAAAAAGGCAGAAAATACAAATACCATAATTTTAGAATCGTTTATCATCATGAATTACAATCAGATCATTTCCACAATAATCCATTATCTGAGTAATACTATAAAAGATCGATCTTTCTTTTTGTTTTCCAATCTATTCCATCGGAAGTGTGAAATGGAAATTACGCCCCATGCTTTCAACAAATTCTTTACATACTAGCTTTTATACCTTATCTAATCACAAGTTGTTTATACTTTTTAAATAAAAAATTAGCAGTCTCTACACTATTTCCCTTCGCTCTGGTAGGGTAATTGTTTTGCAACCGGGTCCATTGATCCTCCCACATAGGATAATCAATTTTCTTTTCAGCTGTTCCGGTTATCTGTCGAGCTAACTCTTTAAAATACATTTCCCACCGTGGAAGATAGAAATCGGAAATCAATCCAGACCACTCTCTACTGCCAGAATCATTTAGTTTGCCTGCGTCTAAACTTTCATGATTGCCCCAAACTGTAATTTGTGTACGCGCATTTCGTTCAAACAACTTTCGTTCTTCTTTATTAGCTCCCCTATCGCGCATCACCTCAATCCACGGCCCTAACATAAACTCTTTTCTTGTTGACAGCAACGTATCCTGGTCTTTCATTAAATTAATAAACTCGTTACTTTCCACTCTAAACTTTGCCAAATCATGCTGCTCAAAAGCCTTCCGTACCTTTTCAATCTTAACACGTGCATAGTTAGACAATACTTGCCGTGTAATATCGATAACGTCAAAATTATAAGCATCCGATGTACTCAGTTTATCAGATGACTTTAACAGTAATTCAAGTGCTTTAGCCAAAATAGTCGGATCATAATATTGATTGGGGATACCAGTGATTGAGCCGTTCACCAGATTTAAGCTCGGCCGGACACAGAAAATGGATTCAAGATACCCTTTTTGTAGGGTATCACAATTATAAATAGTCTTTCCCAATATATGCCAAGCCTCAGCGGCATAAATATCTCGCTCCCCGTAGCGGCTGATCTGATAATCTATAAGCCACTTATCATCATTCGGTTTACGCTCACTCCACGCTATCTTGTAAAGCAGGTCGTTCATCACAGGAACAGCCCCCACTCCTCCTGATGCTCCTTTTTGAAAAGGTGATTCAATCGTCAGTGTATCTTTGGGAAATGGAAGACGCTCAGGCAATGTCAGCTGGTTTCCACACGAGCCTAAAAAACAATTACAATTATATTTAAGATACCAGTTGAATGCAACAGCTATTTCATCCTTAGAACTACCTGCCAGAACGATTTTATCATCCAATACATAGATTTGGAAAATGCTCTTACCTGGAGCTGCGGGGATGACCTTTAATTCAAAAGAATCAGAATGCCTTGGAATCATTTTCTCGATGAGTTGTTTTATAGCCGTTGTCTCTTGGGCTTGGGCATGATATAAAAAGAGTAAATAGAGTAGTGATACAAGCAATAATTTAACTTTCATACCGATTATTTTTCTGGATGTACAAAATGACCAAAGTAATAGCAGGCTGACATATAGATCATTATTCAATTCTAGATCTCACAATCTCTTATTACTTTTTATCATCGTTCTTTAGCCACGTTCTGATTAATATGCAAAGAAAACAAAGTTAGTTATTCCCAATCAAATAACTCATTTTTCTTAGTATTACATGGTTTATTATTGTTTTTTTATACTTTTACAGACGGATAAAAAACACCTTTCCTGCCTCATTTTTAACGAGAATTTCTATGGATTTGGCGATTACAAAAATGTACAATTACACATTCTAACCGACATCCAATAATGATAAAAATATCTTTAATATTACTATTCCTTTTATCGATATCTCTTAAGATTAAGGCTCAAAACAATGAGCAGAAAACACAAAAAGACACACTAAATTATCGGCCAAAGAAGGGCTGGAACTTTGGTACCATCCCCTACGTTGGCTTTTCGACTGACAGAGGGTTTCAATTTGGTGGTTTGGTAAATAGCTTCAATTATGGAGATGGCAAGATATATCCCAAGTATTATCAGAACCTCTATGTAGAAGTATCGCGCACTACTAAAGGAAGTGGTATCAACCAGATTTTCTTCGATTCCGAGCACCTCATCAAAGGGTTACGGTTTACCGCAGATCTATCGCATTTAACCGAACAAGCCCTCAACTTCTATGGGTTCAATGGAGCTCAATCTCGTTATAATCCCGATTTCGTTAATGATGAAAATTCCAACTATATCAGCAGGGTATTTTATAATTATGAACGTAAATTCACCCGAATATTACTCGACCTTCAAGGAAATACGGGCATTACTGGGTTAAAATGGCTTGGTGCAGCTCAGATTACCAATATTATTATCAATTCTGTAGATATTAATAAGTTAAACAAATCGCTTAAGCCATCAAATAAACTTCCTGCAGTTGATGGATTATATGATGATTATGTGAAGTGGGGATTGATCAACGATAAAGAAAAAAATGGCGGTACAATTAGTCTATTCTCTCTAGGAACTATTTATGACTCAAGAGATAACGAAAGCAATCCAAATCATGGAGTATGGAGTGAAGCTATTCTTGCCATCGCCCCCGGATCAATTAATCCAGAAAATGGCTTCACTGAAATAGCCCTTACGCACCGACAATATTTCACATTATTGCCCAGCACCTTAACCTTTGCCTACCGTCTAAATTGGCAACAAACACTTGCAGGCAAAAATCCTTTTTATTTTCTACCTTATAAGATAAGCTCTATTCCTTTCAGCACTTTTGTTGATGGACTGGGAGGTTCTAATACTATTCGGGGTATTTTAAGAAACCGTGTAGTAGCCGAGGGAAAGTTATTGGGCAATGTCGAGCTCCGCTATAAGATATATCAAACCTATTGGCTCCAGCAGAATTTCTACATCGGTATCTCTTCTTTCTACGATGCAGGATACATCACAAAAAAGAGCCCGCTCGATTTAAGTCTTGTTCCGACAGCCGACAGATTGAAATACTTCGATGAACACGCAGCAAACCGGCTCTATCATTCCACCGGATTAGGCTTACATTTTGTGATGAATCAGAACTTCGTTATCTCACCTGAATTTGGCATATCATTAAACAAGAATGACGGCAATTCGGCATTCTATATATCGGTGGGATATATCTTTTAAAAAGCATACGATGGCTTCAGCAAGCTAACCGTCAAATCCATCATTCTACTGAGGTTTTATCAGGTAATAGGCTGATGTAGTATAAAAGTTACGAAACCACCTCCACGAAGTAAACACATTTCCTACCATTGTTGGTCTAAGGCCAAATTTAACTTCATAATTGGGGTTGATTAAAAACATAGCCTTACGGCTTATGCTATATCCCTTGGTGGCTACAATTTTTTCAAATCGTTCAATCGTTATTCCTGTTTCACGTATCTCAAGCAGATTATTAATACGTCGTTCTGGCTCACCTACCATCTTCAACAATCCCCGATAAAGAGGTAAAGGAAGCAGATGGATGAAAGGAAGCATAGATACGAACTTGTTTTCACAGATCTGCTGATGTCCACCGAAGGGATTCTGCCAGGGAGGGAAACCAAGAAATATCATACCTCCGGGTTTCAGCATAGGCTTAACAAACAACATAAAACGGTCCTGATCGTGAATATGCTCAATCACATCTCTCATGTAGATCAAGTCGAAACACTGATTAAACCGATCAGCCATATTATAAATATCGTCTAAGATAAAAGTGATCCGTGAAGCATTGGGATGATCTTTAAAGAATTCATTCGCCAGATCTATTTTAGAAGCACTATAATCAACACCCGTGACATTGCACCCCATATCCAGAAAGGGCTTCATATTTCCGCCCTCTCCACACCCAATTTCCAGAATAGTAAATTCTTGTGTAATCTGTTTTATCGGATTGATAAATGGAATAACATATTTTTGGGTTGTATATTCCTGTTCAGCAAAGTATCTGTCTCGTTTCAGATGTCGTTCAAACATAGCTAGTCTATCTTGTCAAGTTCATGTAATGCAAAAGTATAAGCCCCTACAGCAATAGCTTTCGAGGTACCCAACCTAGAAATAGCAACACCTGTTCTCTTCAACGGATCATAGATAATTGTTCTATGAAAACCAGGCACTTTAATCACTTTGGTCTCACCTTTCAAAAAGACAGACCGCTGTTCCATATCTTCAAGATTTAAAGCAGTAACCTCCATTCTACAAAGGGGAACGCCGTTTAGTGTCTTCAAAGGACTGTTCATTTCACTAATTAACGACGGCATAAAGAGATTGTAGGCACCTGATAGGCCACCACCTATCACGACCAATGAATCCACCAACGACACAGCATTGGCTAATGACTCACCGGCAACTTCACCCAACTGACGCCAAGCCTCTTTCGCTGCCTCGCTATTTCCTGTACTTTTTCCATTGGCAATTTCACAGATTACTTTGGGTTCAGGAGCCTCTTCAAAAGGAATTCCTGCCTGTTCAGCATAGACTCTTCGTACAGCTCGGATAGCAACACCTTCTTCGGCAAAGCACTCAGGATTGATTTTATTGCGCGTAATCCAGATCGATCCACCTGAACCATTATCACCTGAGACAAGTTGATTTCCAACGACCAAGCCTCCTCCAAATCCTGTGCCGAGGGTAATTCCAAATAGATTTTTAAAACGACGTGGATTGCCAAACTCTTCGAGTTCTTTATTAATATCGGGAAGCAACCCAGCAATAGCCTCCCCATAAGCAAAGAGGTCGCCATCGTTATTGATAAAAACAGGGATTCCAAAAGTCTCTTCAAGCATAGGGCCTAAAGCTACGCCACCCCGAAAAGTGGGTAAGTTTTGAAGATCTCCGATAATTCCATTCTTATAATCAGCCGGACCGGGAAATGCGAAACTAATAGCAACCGGGTTTTCATTGAGGTGGCTTTTAACCTGTTCAAATCCAGAAACGATATTGTTTAAGACTTCATCCAGTGTATTAGCAGCAGCTGCAATTCTAATAGGTTCTATTATTTCAACCTCTGCTCTCATGGCACAAAACACAAAGTTTGTTCCACCCGCATCCAGTGTCATTACTATACGGTCGTCGTGATTATATCTCATTATAAATCAGTAAATTAATTCTTTTATTAACAGAATGTTTGCGTTTGCTAAATTAATTAAAAATGCAAATGATTGATACCCCCTTTTTAATGGGCCTCTAACCAGTTCTCGCCAACATTCATTTCGACTTCTATCGGCACGATCATAGGGATAGCGGTTCGCATCTTCTCTTCAACTATATTCTTCACAATATCAACCTCTTCACGATGAACATCAAACACCAATTCGTCATGTACCTGCAAAATCATTCTCGACCGTAAATGTTGATCATTAAAGGCTTTATGGATATTAATCATGGCAATCTTAATCATATCAGCCGAAGAACCCTGAATAGGTGCATTGATTGCATTTCGTTCTGCAAAGCCGCGTACAATAGCATTACCCGAGTTAATATCTCGAAGATAGCGCCGGCGTTTCATGATGGTTTCAACATATCCATTCTCTCTGGCCAATACGATTGCCTTATCCATATAGGCTCGAATGCCTGAATACTGTTTAAAGTATTGTTCTACGATTGAGGCTGCTTCTTTCCGGGTAATACCCAACCGTTCAGCCAATCCAAATGCAGAAATACCATAGATAATACCGAAGTTAACCATCTTAGCATTTCTACGCATATCCCTTGTCACCTGATCAAGTGGAACACCATAAACTCTTGATGCAGTTGCAGAGTGAACATCCAGCCCTGAGTTAAAAGCTTCCAGCATATGTACGTCTCCACTTAATTGAGCTATAATCCGCAACTCAATCTGTGAGTAGTCGGCAGATAACAAAATAAAATCTTCATTACGAGGCACAAAAGCCTTCCTGATTTCGCGTCCCCTCTCAGTACGGATGGGAATATTCTGAAGGTTCGGGTTATTAGAACTCAAACGACCTGTCGAAGCTACCGCCTGATTATAAGTTGTATGCAATCGTCCCGTCTTCTTATTGATCAAAGTAGGAAGAGCATCTACATATGTTGATTTCAACTTGCTCAATTGTCTGAAATCCATAATCAGACTCACGATAGGATGTTTATGACTCAATTTCACCAACTCCTCTTCACCCGTTGCGTATTGCCCGGTCTTGCCGGTCTTCTTAGGTTTCTCACTAATCTTTAATTTGTCAAATAAAATCTTGCCTAACTGCATGGGCGAAGCAATATTAAACTGTTCACCCGCAAGTTGATAGATATCCAGTTCGATCTGCTTAATCTCTTTTTCAAGGAGAGCCGACGACTCATACAGTGCCTGCTTATCAATACGTACCCCCTCTGCCTCCATAGCTGCCAACACCGGAATAAGTGGCGTCTCTATCTCATCAAAGAGCAACCGTGTATCAGTATCGGCAAGCATAGGCTCGAACACCTGCCTGAGTTGTAGCGTGATATCAGCATCTTCGGCAGCATAATCTTTCACCTTCTCCGGAAAAAGATTTTGAGCCTGACGCATCGTAATCTGATTCTTTCCTTTCTTTCCTATCAAGTCTTCAATAGAAACCGGAGAATAGTCGAGATACGATTCAGCCAGAAAATCCATGTTATGTCGTTGATCAGGCTCTATCAGATAGTGCGCCAGCATGGTATCGAATAACTTACCATTCACCATTATGCCATATTGATAGAGAATCGAGATATCATATTTCAGATTTTGACCCGTCTTTTCTATCTTCTCATTTTCAAAGAAAGGCCTGAATTCCTCCAGTACGGCCAGACATGCCTCATGATCTGCCGGCATCACTACATACCATGCCTCTCCGGGTACAATAGCAAACGACATTCCCACCAGCTCTGCAGTCATCGTGTCCAAACCGGTAGTCTCACTATCAAAACAAACAGAAGGGCTCTTTATTAAAATTGCTATCAGCTCATCACGCTCCTCTTTTGTATTGACCAGATGATAATTAAACGAAACCGTATCAATAGTTCTATGTTTGCTTTTTTTGTCGTATAGTTCATCGCTACTCAACTCACTAAAGAGATCAGGAGCTCCTCCTCTACTTTGTGGAAAAGGTTCCGGTTCTGCCTTCACTTTTGTAACAGTAACCTCTTTTACTACAGGCCCCTCTTCATCCTTTTTTACTGTAGGTATGTCAGAAAAAATTCTTTTTGCGAATGTTTTGAACTCCAGCTCATCAAAAAGTGCGATCAACTCTTCTCTGTTAGGAGCCGAACGTTCCAGAATATCAGGATCAGTGTCAATAGGTACATCGAGTATAATAGTAGCCAGCGATTTCGACATCAGTGCCTGTTCTGCATAGGTCTGTACTTTTTCCCTCATTCGAGGATTGGCAATCTTATCGGCATTGGCAATCAGGTTCTCAATATTGTCGAATTGCTTTAATAACTCGCGAGCAGTCTTTTCACCAACACCCGGTATCCCCGGTATATTATCAGAGGCATCACCCCAAAGGCCCAACATATCAATGACCTGTTCAGGTCGGCTGATACCAAACTTATCACAAATTCCTTGTACACCAACAACTTCTGCCTTCTCGCCAAACTTAGCCGGCTTATACATCAACACATTTTCACTCACCAACTGGCCAAAGTCCTTATCTGGTGTCATCATATAAACCAGAAAACCCTCCTTCTCTGCTCGCTTGGCCAGCGTGCCAATTATATCATCCGCCTCATAACCTTCCAGTTCGACCACCGGAATATTAAAAGCATTCACCAATGCTTTTATATATGGAATAGCGCGCGAAATATCTTCAGGCATGGCTTCTCTATTTGCCTTGTAGGCACTGAAGTCGCCATGACGCAATGTAGGCGCGTGACTATCAAAAGCCACTGCGATATGGGTAGGATTTTCATTCTTCAACACCTCAAAAAGGGTATTGGCAAACCCCAGTATAGCTGAGGTATTTAATCCTTTTGACGTTACGCGTGGATTTTTATTCAATGCATAATAGGCGCGATAAATAAGTGCCATAGCATCAAGCAAAAACAATCTTCTATCTTGGGTTTTCATAGATATCATTTTATTGAAAGCGGGAATAAAGGTACAAAGAAACAGAATCCATCTCCAGAATGATTGTAAAGCCATCCAAAAACATCTTTACCTTTGTCTTTCATTTAGGTTTGCTTTTATGGGCAAATCGAACATTACAAAGCAATCATTCATTGATTTAACCATTCAATCTCAACCATGTTCAGCACCTTTAAAATAAACCTCGACAATCTGGCCGTTCATTATGTTGGCAATAAAGCCGAAGACGAAGGAATCAAACTTTCCAACGATGTATTGCATGTCACCGACGAAAACATCCGGGCCCTGTTGCAGCAATATTTCTTGTCGGCTTTCAAATCGGGAGAGTGGTACCACCTGCATCATGAGGCAGGATTAGAGATGAATGAAACCTACAACTTTGCCTCGCATATTTTTGATGATACCGATACTTTTTATGCTCAGAGTGTAAACTATGCCCGTCATCTCTATGAGCAAAGTACCCATTCGCGTGTTAAACCCGGAGAGCTTTATGTAGCACTCTTTAGTGGTGTGATCGTAGACAATGAAGAGATGAATGCAATCGGCCTCTTTAAATCAGAATCGAAAGAGACATTCCTCAAGGTGAGTCAGACGAATGATAATTATTCAATTAATGAGGATCAGGGTATCAATATTCATAAGTTGGACAAGGGATGTATGATATTCAACACGAATCGTGAAGAAGGATATCTTGTTGCATTGGTTGATACGGCCGGAAAAGGGAGTGAAGCTGTTTACTGGAAAGATGATTTTCTCTGCGTGATGCCCAGAGCCGATGAGTATCAACATACGAAGAATGCGTTAAACATGACGCGTAGTTTTGTCCTGGAGCAACTTCCACAACAGTATGAGGTGTCTAAAGCTGATCAGGCCGACCTGCTCAACAAGTCAGTGAAGTTCTTTAAAGAAAATGAGTCGTTTACTTTTGACGACTTTGCCGAAGAGGTGATGCAACAACCCGAAGTCATCCAGTCGTTTAATGATTACAAAAACCAGTTTACAGCAGAGCGCGAAGTGGCTCTCCCTAACGAGTTTGATATCAACGGACAAGCCGTAAAGCAGCAGAGTCGTAACTTCAAAAGTGTCATCAAGCTCGACCACAACTTCCATGTCTATATTCATGGCGATCGCGACAAGATCACCAAAGGAGTAGATCCTTCAACCGGATTAAACTTTTACCAGCTCTTTTTTGAAAAAGAAATTTAACCTAAAGAACTACCCCGTCGCAAGTGGACGGGGTAGTTCTTTACTGATTTCCAAATTTAATATCCAATCCATCGTTTATTGTATACAGAATCCGATTATTTGACAAACTGATTACACTATTTATATCGTTTTATTATACCTGGACAACAATAGACAAGCTAATCGTAACCTACACTACATATTTATAAAGTAATGGTGCAGGTCGATCCCATATTCGCTAAAGATAGAATGAAGTAACTAGAATTTTATTGCTTTTGATTTGATCGAGTAGATCTCTGCCCTAACATTACGCACTAGTTTCTTGCTATTTAGACTTTTTTTCACTAACTTTGAGAATATGAATTATTCAGGCTAATTTCATTTAAAATTCAATTAAAGAAAAACTTATGAGAAAGCTAATTCTTTTAATCGTCTTATGCTTGAGCGGTTTGATGTGTGACACAGCATTAGCGCAAGTTCGATTTCAGGGCAATTTATCTATTCAACCCAATTGGGCCCCCAGAGGGTACAACCATATTGAATATATATATTTGCCTGATTTCGAAACCTACTACTATGTACCACGCCACGAATACATGTATATGAGAGGTGGGCGTTGGATAACTACTTCCTACTTACCCGAACGCCTTAGGGGCTATAACATGTACAACACAAGAAGAATAGTTATTAATGACCAGAGGCCTTATATGCGTCACTCGTCATATTATTCAAGATACGCTCCAGACAGAAGATACCTGGGTCCATCGTATCGTGATCGTGCCATAATGCACGAGAACCGGGGAGTAATTCATGATAATCGGGGAAGGTATCATGATAACAGAGCTATAATTCGTGATAACAGAGGATCATATCGCGATAACCGGGCAGTAATTCGGGATAATCGTGTATCAAGATCTAATGACTATAGAAATAATCAGGGGCAGTCCCGAAGGAATGATGACAATAGGAATCAAGGACACCGTTAAGAACAAAGGGGGGAGAATACCTTATTGTACACTAAATAAATATCAGCCTGAATAATTCATATTGCTTCTGGCAAGATTGCATTTCTCTCATCTATTTGACTCAACACATACTACCTTAAAATAAGCAGATCATATAAAACATCTCCGTCATTTCAACCTTTGAGAGAGATCGCTTATAGATATGTTGAGAGCATCAAATTATTGAGCTATCTTTGAGGAATAAAATCTCATTATAATTCACAAAATATGGTTTCCCAATCATTGAATAGACCCATTAACCTACTAGTGGAAGATGAGTTGATCCTGAAAGAGATTCATCTTCGTGATGCTGATGCTATCTTCAACATCATTGACACTGAGCGAGAGACCCTAAAAGAGTGGTTACCATTTGTAGCATTTACACGTCATGCCGGCGATACAATGTCTTTTATCAGATCACTGTCTGAAGGGCCAATTGACCTTCGCGATCTTGTATTCACCATTCAGTACAAGGGAGAGATCGTAGGTCTCATGAGTTTGAAAGCTACTGACTGGACGAATCAAAAGACAGAGATAGGATATTGGCTTTCCGCAAAGTATCAAGGGAAAGGCATTGCTACAAAAAGCTGCAAACGACTTATTTATTTTGCCTTCGAAGGACTGAAACTAAACCGGGTTCAGATAAAAGCAGCCACACTTAACTATAGAAGTCAACAAATACCTAAGCGTTTAGGATTTACATTTGAAGGCATTGAACGTGATGGGGAGTTGTTGTTAACCGGGTTTACTGATCTGGCAATTTATAGTTTAATGAAAAGAGAATTTTAAAATATTATGTTCATTTGATTATTTCTTTTTTGATAAAAACCTCAATAAACGTCAATAAATTAGAGTACCTTTGTTGACGAGCATGATAGCCTCTTTCCCAGATAAATTTCAACTCAAAAAACTTCGTTACCATCCCTATGCAGATGATAAAAAGATGATACGTCTATCCTAAACAGATGGGTTTGTCAAAACTTTGTCGACACCTTGTCGAAGGTTTGTCCATAGTTCCTCCATACCTTATAAGTATGGGCTAAGTATGGAGGAACTATGGACAAAGTATGGAGATACTATGGACAAACCCTTCCTTTTATGAGTGATATAGAAACGATTTATCATCGGTTTATTGAGAGAATCGAAAAATGATCAGGTTGGGATTTCAGACTTATTGAGCGTCCTGTTGTTTTAGAAAAGATCGTTCTAAAGACAATATAAAATCATAGATGCTATTTTAAAAGTCAAACACAAAGATACTCAATAAAGATGAGATCGCGTTGATTTTTTATATCAATTAATAAGTTGCAAATAATGATTTTACGCTAGTGGAGTTCTCGCTAAGACTTGAAAAATAA
>JAHEYR010000169.1 GCA_023251485.1 Bacteroidales bacterium | reverse complement strand
TGAAATTGGCAGATGTGCCGGTACCCACTCCCGGTGAAAAACATATACGGATAAAGGTTGCTGCCGCAGGTGTGAATAGGGCTGATATTTTACAACGTAGAGGAAAATATCCACCTCCTGCAGGGGCTAGCCCGATCATGGGCTTAGAGGTTTCGGGTGTTGTTGAATCAATTGGAAAAGGATGTACAAAATGGAAAGTCGGCGATAAAGTGATGGGCCTTCTCTCGGGTGGAGGCTATGCTGAATATGTTGTGATGCATGAGGATATGGCAATGCCTGTTCCTTCAAATATTCATCTAGGGCAGGCTGCCGCTATTCCTGAAGCTTTCTTGACTGCTTTTCAATCATTGGTTTGGCTTGCACATACACAAGCTCGCGAAACGGTGTTGATACATGCCGGTGCAAGTGGGGTGGGTACTGCTGCTATTCAATTGGCATTGGCGTTAGACGCTGTGCCTGTTGTGACGGCTTCTAAAGAGAAACACAATCTGTGCAATCAACTTGGCGCCAGAGCTGCCATCGACTATAAGACCAAAGACTTTGTTGTTGAAGTGAAAAATATTACCAACGATAAGGGGGTTGATGTGATCGTCGATTTTATTGGGGCGCCTTATTTTAAAAAGAACTTAGAGATTCTTCGTGCGGATGGCCGTCTTGTTTTATTAGCGGCTATGGGTGGCTTTAAAGTTGAAGAGTTTAATCTGTTAAGCATTCTTTCGAAACGTTTATCTGTGATGGGATCTACATTGCGGGCTCGTTCGATTGACTATCAGATAAAATTAACCAACGATTTCTGGAACTTTTCAAAGAAACCTTTTGCTGACGGGGCGTTACGTCCGGTTATTGATAAGATGTTGCCTTTTAGTGAGGTAGCTCAGGCACATCAACTGATTGAGGAAAATAAAACTGCAGGGAAGATCGTTTTGAAAATCGATGAAGCATTAGCAAATATTTAATGGCTGGTATAAAACCATTCTTCTCATTTCAAAATGACTTATTTTGGTGTAATCTTTGCATAATACACAAGCGAAATCTTTAACTTTACGAAAAACTATTTCACATGTTATATTCTATATTGCTTCAGGTATTGAATAACCCGGCTACTGTTGCCGATTCAACCAAACAGATTACACAAGCACTTCCGGTTGCTGCTCCTCAACCTACTGAGTCGGCAATTTCAGTGTTGGATTTAGTGTTAAAGGGAGGGCCTTTGATGTGGCCGTTAGCCCTATTATTAATTGTTGCTGTTTTCGTTTTTATAGAACGTTATCTACTGATTCGTAAAGCTTCAAAGGTGGAATCTAATTTTCTGAATAATATTCGCGATTCTATCTATTCGGGCAGGATTGATGCTGCTGTTGAACAATGCAGACGCTCTACCGCTCCTACAGCACGTCTTGTTGAGAAGGGAATAAAACGGCTGGGTAAACCCATTAAAGAGATTGAAGACTCTATAGAGATTGTCGGAAAGTTTGAGGTTTATAAGCTTGAAAAAAATATGGCTATACTCTCTATTATTGCAGGTATAGCCCCCATGTTTGGGTTCGTAGGAACGATTATCGGTGTTATCCGGATCTTTCATGATATCTCTCTGGCCGGCGATGTTAGTATCACAAGCGTTTCATCAGGTCTGTATGTAAAGATGGTGTCGAGTGCTGCCGGTCTTTTAATCGGGATGTTTGCTTTTGTGTGTTACCACTGGTTAAATATCATGATAAACAGGGTGGTACAAAAGATGGAACAAGATACAATGGAATTTATTGATTTACTACAGGAACCCGTAAAATGAACTTTAGAAAACAAAATAAATTCTCGGCCGAGGTAAGTACTTCAGCAATGAACGACATCATGTTTTTCCTGATGTTGTTTTTTCTGATCATCTCTACTTTGCTAAATCCCAATGTCATCAAGCTTACGCTGCCCAGTTCGAAAAACAATCAGGCTATTCATCATAAAGAAATCGTATTGTCTATCACGAAGGATCTGCAATACTTTATCGATAATAAGCCTATCCAACAAACGGAATTGGAATCGGTAATCCAACAAAACATCAGTAAGAGTCCCGACGCGACGATCATACTTCGTTGTGATAATAGTTTGACGGTTCAGGATCTGGTGAATGTTTTGCAAATAGGCAACAAGTTGAAGGTGAAAATGATTCTGGCAACTAAGACTCCAAATGGCACAGCAAGCAATAAATAATAACCAGCAGGAAGTAAGAAATAGGGTAGCCAGTTTGCTAGGGACTATCTTGTTTAGTGTTGCCTTGTTTTTAGTTATGAAATATACTTTTCTACGTACGCCTATTCCTCCGTTTCCTGAAAACCTGTCGGGCGGAATGGAGATAGAGGTTAACTTAGGAAATTCGGAAGAGGGAATGGGAAATATTCAGCCTGATCAACCGAAGGTAGTGGTGGCGAAAACGACCAAGCAGGTGGTGGTCTCAACACCTGAACCGAAAGTCAAAGCAGCAAAAGCGGTTGGCGAAGATCTTCTGGCAGACGAAAAAGGGGAGGAAACTAAAATACGGGTGGTAGAGAAAGCTATTTATAAACCGGTCAAGGCTAAACCTGTTGAGGTGGTAAACCCAAATGCTTTATATAGAAAACCTGTGAAGAATGGTGGGAGCGAAGGCATCACCGGTCGACCGGGTGATCAGGGTGTTGCCGGAGGTACTGCCGGTGCAAAACTCTACAAGGGTGTGCCGGGTAGTGGCAATGGTGGACAAGGTAATGGAACAGGTGGCGGTATAGGCTCGGGTGCTCATGCAGGAATCTCATATGATTTGAGCGGACGGACTTCACGGAGTCTTCCTAAGCCTTCATACAACTCGGTAGAGCAGGGGAGGGTGGTTGTTTCGATCTGGGTAAATCGTGAGGGTAGAGTGACCCGGGTGAGCGCAGGAGCGAAAGGAACCACTGTGACCGATCCTAATCTAATCAGACAGGCTGAGTCTGCAGCACGACAGGCTTTGTTCTCAGCCAATCAGGATGGACCTGAAGAGCAGATTGGCAAGATCATTTATAATTTTATCAAGCTGAACTAACGTAGAGACGCACGGCGTGCGTCTTTATATTCACATTAAAAGAGACGCACGCCGTGCGTCTCTACAAGAAGGGCTGCCATTTCATTATAAATGGCAGCCCTTCTTTGTTATCGTGTGTTGAACAGTATTATCGCATATCAACAACTTCTACTTTTGGGTAGTTGCTTGCCTTGAAGGTGAATTCTGCATCGGGCATGGGTTGATCTGTTACAAAACGTTCTATATTATAGGTAAATACACCACCGTTCTTGTCAAAGACCTGCATGTTTTTAACCTGCTTAGCCGCTTTATCGAGTGTTAATCTTACCTTGGCTAATTTGCGACGACCTTTAGTGGGTACCATCTCGATGACCTGTAGGTTCCCTTTGTCTTCAATCAGCTTGGATTTGTAGTTGCTACCATACGAAGTCATGAATTTGGTAGGGGTAAATGAATCTTCATCACCGGTTACTTCATTAATGTTAACTTCATTGGCATCTTTCGAATAAGTCCATGCCGTTTTGCCATCACAAAAAATCTGTTGATCACTGATGTTAAGCTTGTACTTGTCACCTTTGGCAGCTAGTGATCCCTTAAATGCTTCTTTGATCTTTTGTCCTTTGTTTTGCATACTATAGGTGAAATCGAGCTTCATCGTTTTGTACGATTTCATCTTAGCGGTTACTTCTTCTAAGAGCGCAATTGCTTTCTTCTCTGCCGATTGCGCCTTAAGCTTTACTGGTGATAAGGCAATTACAGTGACAAATAATGTTACTGCAAGTGTTCTGAATAGTTTCATGCTCATTATAGATTGTTTTTATGTTCAGAAGTTATTGTCTTGTCGCTTTCCTTCTCTAGCATAGAGATCCATCAAAAACTGTTCCAAAGCCATTTCACCGACAACTTTTACCTCACGGGCTTTGGATCCTTCAAAGGGACCTACGATACCGGCAGCCTCAAGCTGGTCTATAATCCGACCTGCACGATTGTATCCCAACTTTAGTTTTCGCTGCAATAAAGAGGTCGAACCTTGTTGGGTCTGTACAATAATCTTTGCAGCTTCTTCAAACAGATCGTCGCGATCGTTGGGGTCGAGATCTGAAATAGGTTCGCTGTTTTCGTCAGCGAATTCAGGTAGCAGAAACTCTTTGGGCGCTCGCTGCTCCCCAATAAAAGATGTGATTCTGTCGATTTCGGGCAGGTCAATAAATGCACATTGCAGACGGATCAGATCGCTTCCGGTTGAAAGGAGCATATCTCCTCTTCCGATGAGCTGATCGGCTCCTGATGAGTCTAAAATGGTGCGTGAGTCGATCTTCGAGATAACCCTGAATGCAATACGAGCAGGGAAGTTGGCTTTTATGGATCCGGTAATGATATTGACAGAAGGTCGCTGGGTTGCAATGATAAGGTGAATGCCGATGGCACGGGCTAGCTGAGCCAGACGGGTGAGTGGTATCTCCACTTCTTTGCCGGCTGTCATAATTAAATCGGCAAACTCATCAATCACTACAACGATATAGGGGAGAAAACGATGTCCATGTAATGGATTCAATTTTCGGCTCTTGTACTTTTCGTTATACTCTTTGATGTTTCGTACCTGCGCGTCTTTCATTAAATCATAGCGGTTGTCCATCTCTATACAAAGTGAGTTGAGCGTACGAACCACAACACGTGTATCGGTGATAATAGCCTCTTCGCAATCAGGTAGCTTGGCCAGGAAGTGGCGTTCTATTTTAGAAAATAGGGTCAACTCTACCTTCTTAGGATCGATCATCACAAACTTAAGCTCTGACGGATGTTTTTTGTAGAGCAGTGAGGTGATGATGGCATTCAATCCGACTGATTTACCCTGTCCGGTAGCACCAGCCATAAGGATATGGGGCATCTTGGCAAGGTCGGCTATAAATGCTTCGTTGGCAATGTTTTTTCCCATTCCAAAAGGAAGCTCGTAATTCGAGTTCTGATATGCTTCAGATCCGATAATAGACTTCATGGATACGATATCGGGCTTTTGGTTCGGTACTTCTATACCAATAGTCCCTTTACCCGGAATAGGTGCAATAATACGAATCCCTAAGGCCGAAAGACTCAGGGCGATATCATCTTCAAGGTTCTTTATCTTCGAGATACGAACACCCGGTGCAGGGATGATTTCATAAAGCGTAACGGCAGGACCGACAGTGGCTTTTATCTTATCGATTTCGATCGCATAGTTTCTAAGCGTGTCAACAATACGACCACTATTGGCTTCAATTTCATCACGTTGAACTTGACTACGTCCGCCATAGTCATTCATCAGATCAATAGAAGGGAAACGATAGTCAATCAGATCAAGGGTTGGATCGAAAGGCTCATCAACGGTATAATGTTCTTTTATCGTATCTAACCCCTTACGTTCTTCCGGCGAGTTGTCTACGAGTGCATTCTCAATCGTTAACTCTACCTTCCGGTCTTTTTGCGAATAATCAGGTCGTTGAGGTTCTGCAGGTATGGGCCGTTGTGGCTCAACAGGCATAAAAGGAATATCATTAACTGCTATTTCTACCTCGGGATTTTTCTGAACTGTGTTTCGTTTTAAGACCGGTGGTTGATATTCTTCATCAGGGATATCTTCTTCTTCGTCTTCCTCGTTGGCCAATGTGTCGTTTACAGAGTATTCGACGGTATTATATCGGTCTTCACGAATGTTTTTCTCTCCGGTTCTCCGGTTGACGTTAGAATTTAAGATCTCTCCGGTCTCTTCATCAACCATGATGGTATTGCGTTCTTTCCGCTCTTTCACAAGCTTTAAGCTGATGTTATAGGCTAAAACTAAGAAGCTCATCAAGGTAAAAAAGAGCAGTATTCCCAGTCCTGGTTTACCAAAGACTCCTTGCAACCATATTGTTGTTTGGTATCCGATCGTACCACCCAGAATGAGTAGTTCGGAGAAGGTCTGAAAGACGAACCCAAAGGTGATGGATGTCCAGAGAAGTCCAAAAACAGAATACCAGAAAGTAGATGAAAGCGGGAGTATCTTTATTTTTAGTAGTCTAAAACCGATGGAGAGGATCACTACACTGAAGAGGATCGATGAGATGCCAAACCATTGCTTTACCATTAAATCGCTAATGAAGGCACCTACACGGCCCATCCAGTTGTGGATTTCTTCAGGATATTCAACGAAGATCTTTTGGACGGTAATCCGACTGGTAAAGGCATCGTCGGTGGCATAGGTGAAATAGTTGATCAGGTAGCTGACGATAGCAAGTGCAATATAAGCCCCTAAAAGAATAAAAAAGAGACCTGCTATCCGCTGGAACTTTTCACCTTTTAAAAAAGAAAAGGTAAAAGCAGGACTTGATGACCTTTTGCTTTTTGCTTTTTTAGCTGCCGGCTTAGGTTGTGCAAGTTCGTTTTTTAACGTGTTCTTATGTTGGGTTGTATTGTTTTTTCCTTTTATCATTCGCTATATATATTTCGCCTTGCAAAGTTAACAAATTCTCTATGGATTCGATAACGAACAGCTTATTGCAATGCATTTAAAGATATTAACAGTCTTCTTGTGGCGGGAAGTTCTCTTTTGGGGTGTGTTGTTAATAAGTGGTCGGAGGTGTTGTTATTCGTGTCTCATATTCCCCATTATTTTTTGCATTCCTTCTTTTGTCATCAATTTGTAATCGGGTGATACTACAAATTCAGATGCTGGGATTCCTTCTCTTTTTACACTTCGTGCTCTCAGATTTAGGTTAAAACCACTGTTCTTCATATTAAACAGTAGGGGAAGACCTTTTACTTCGGGGAAGGTATTGGCAAAATTAAATCTTGAAATATCGTGTTTCTCTGCATAATATACGTCTATCGTGATGAGTGAGCCATTTTTTAATTTCTTGGTAATGACT
>JAHEYR010000168.1 GCA_023251485.1 Bacteroidales bacterium | reverse complement strand
AACCAGCAGGTCTCCATAGCCAGTTACTAAGGAAGTAAATCCTTTTAAGTCTGTGTTTTTGAAAGCTATGGTATAAAACTCGGCATAATTGTAAAGCCCAAAATTGACTTTTACTTTTACAGCAGGTTTTCCTGTTTCATCTAAAACTTTTACGGTAAGTTTTTTGACCGGAGCATAATTAGGTAAAATATTGATTTTAGTAAACCAAGGCTCTTTCTCATTAACCTCTTCCGTACCTTCATAATCTCCAAAGACATTGGTATGAACCATCATGGCACGTTTGGCAGGACCGTCAAACCATCCCATGTTCAGATCAGATTCGGGTTCGCAAGCCCCCATAAAATACCACTTTCCATCAACCCATACTTCAACCCATGCATGGTTGTCATCGCTATGCGCCCAACGGGGAGTGTAGCACTGACGAGCTGGGATTCCTACCGAACGTAATGCTGTAGTTGTAAATGTAGACTCTTCGCCACAACGGCCAAACGAATTTTTTATCGTCGAAAGTGGGGCAGATGTACGGATATCAGTACCGCGATAGGTTACTTTCTCATGACACCAATGGTTGACTTCTAAAGCAGCATCTTTCATTGACATATTAATGATTCTACTTTTCAACTCCTTAAAAAATACGACTCTTGAAGAATCAAGGTTTTCATTGTTGATTCTGTATGGGAGTACGAAATGACGAAAGATATCTTCCGGAATTTGTTTTCCCCATTTAAACGTAGTCTTCGTTGCCAGCGCAACATCAACTTGCTTTAAAAAGAAGTTGCCAGAATAATCTGCAAGATCATTCAGTGGCATATAGGCGAAGAGAAACTCCAAAGCCTCTCTTTGTTCTACTGAAAGCGGTTTTTTAAACACATCAAAAAGAACATTTCCTCTAGTCGACATCTCGACTTCTCGTTTAATAAATTGTTTATGTACTTTCTGACGATAATTGGCATTATTGATAAGATGCTGTGCGGATATGATATTGCACCAGATGATGCCTATCAAAAGGAAAAATATTCTTTTCATAGATTTCTCAATTATAGTTTATAAAAAAACAGCTAGCCGAGACCTTTAACCGATTCTACCACTGCTTTGATTTTTAAAGCGTCCGTAAAGGTGTTTTCATATTCAGAAATTTGTGGTATCCCTCCCATAAAAACAACCGGGTTACGAAAAATCATTTTACTTTGATAAAATGATTTTGATGAGGTGTGAATCTCTTTTACACCAGTATATTGAACCAATGAGGCTGCATTTTGATCATTGATTCCACTCCCAGCAATAATAATAATACGATCTTCTGCTTGTGCAACCAATGATTTGATCATGTTTTTTCCCTCAATAGCTTTGTTTTGGAGTCCAGAAGTCAATATCCGACTACATCCGCAAACTATCACATCCTCTAAGGCTTTGTAAGGATCTGCAACCATGTCGAATGCCCGATGAAAAGTTACATTCATCGGAAATGCAGCCTGCGTTAAACGTTTTGTATTGAAAATATCAATATTTCCATCGGGTGTTAATGCACCTAGAACTACACCGTCAACGCCGATTTGTTTACAGAAAGCAATATCCTGAAACATTATTTCTATCTCCATATCAGAATAAACAAAATCTCCACCTCTGGGGCGGATTATCACATTTAACGCTATTCCAATATTTTTTTTGGTGAAGATAATGGATGCGGCACTCGGTGTAGTGCCTCCTTCATAGAGATTATCGCATAGTTCAACACGATGAGCTCCTCCTTTTTCTGCTTCTATTGCTGATTGAGGGGAGTTTACACAAGCTTCAACACGTATCATTTAGAGATCTTAAAATAAAGTTAAAAGTTAGTGAGGAGATTTAAAAAGCCGATTTTAGGATATGTGGACGTTCGTGATATACTTTCAGAATCATCTCTCCAAAGAGTGTATTAGACCAAGCAAACCATTTACGGGTAAATTTATTAGCATCGTCCTTATAGAATGACTCATGCATGAAACCTGTACCGGCATGTGTAGCTCTTAAGATACGAATACAATCTTTGATTTCAGTATCGCTTGTACTCGTCAATGCTTTCATCGTAAATGATAATGGCCAGATCATATCCATTCCCGAGTGTGGACCACCAACACCCTGAGCGACTTTTCCTTTAAAGAAATAGGGGTTGCTTTCACTCAATGCAAATTTGCGGGTATTGAGATAGAGTGGATCATTTGGTTTGAATGCTCCAAGATAAGGAAGGGCCAAAAGACTTGGCACATTTGCATCATCCATAAACATTTGGTTCCCAAATCCATCAACTTCATAGGCTAACATAGGACCAAAATTAAGATGGCTTGTGATAGCATATTTCTTTAACGCATTTTCAACTTCAGTAGCTAACTGCTTGCATTTGTTGGCAAACTCAGCATCTTTAATAATGACTGTAAAGATTTCAGACAACTGTTTCAACGAAACAACTGCGAAATAATTAGATGGTACTAAAAATGGGAAAGTCGTTGCATCATCACTAGGTCTGAACATAGAGCAGATCAATCCAACAGGTTTTATTGGGTTTCCATATCCACCACCGGGGACTGTATCAAGTGCCCAAGCAGTTACTCTACCAAATTTATAAGGACCATTACCATCTTTTCGTTGTTGTTGAATAAAAGTGGTATATACTTTCTTCATGGCATCAACCCATTTCTCATCAAAGATTGAGCTGTCGCCTGTAGTCTTCCAGTAGCCGTATGATAAACGAACAGGATAACAAAGTGAATCGATCTCCCACTTACGTTCGTGTAGCTCAGGCTTCATATCCGTTAAGTCGGTCATCCACTCAGAGTGTCCGGGACCATCGTTAAAGGCATTGGCATATGAGTCGATTTGTATACATTTAACCTGACGATTGATAACACCTGCGATTAATTGTTTTAAATCTGTATCATTCTTTGTAAGAGATAAATAAGGCCACACCTGTGCCGTGGAGTCACGAAGCCACATAGCATTGATGTCACCGGTAATGACAAATGTATCAGGTTTGCCATCAATCATTTTGAATTTAACGGTAGTATCAAGTGTATTTGGAAAACAATTTTCGAATAGCCATCCCAACTCAGGATCTGATATGGCCTTCTTTACGGTTAAAATTGTTTCTTCAACAGCTTTACTCGTAAAATTACGATCTTTTAATGCAGGGCGCATCGACGTAAAATCTGTTTTAGTAAGCATTGAAGCATTACTCTTCATTGAAATAGCAAGTCCGGCAGTGGCTAACCCTGCTGTTTTGACAAATGATCTTCTGTTAAGCATTTTTAATTTTAATTTAATAGTGTGTAGCAGTTTGTAAAAATAAAACAAAAAACCCATCGAACGAATAGTTCAATGGGTTTTTTGAAAAGAATATGTTTAAACATTTAAGCGTATACTTTTCTGAAATGGTTATCTATTGCTGCTAAAATAAGTATTGCTAATGCAATGCCCAGATGGAGCTGCAAAATGTCTGGAATAATAGGACTAGGAGCGTTATCGGCAGGCATGATACGAAACGTTGTAGAGAAAGGATATGAATAGGGATCGTATTCAAACACCTTTAAAATTTCTTTTCCTTTTTTTAATAATCCGGCTATACCTAATATCATCACATAGGCGATGGGGATTATGGTGAAAAAGACCCCCGTGATGATTGGTGCCATGAAACCGCGTAATCTGATACAGAACCAATATTGCAGGGTCATGATAAATACGCCACCTAATATTGTATGGGTAAACAAACGAACAAATGTGATATAGTCAAATGACGTGCCTGTGAAATTTAATCCGGGCCGTATCAATTGAACGATGGGAGCAAGTCCTGATATTATGATAAGCGCAAATAAAACACTTACCACTAGCAAGGTTAATATCATCAGGTACTTCCCAAGGAATATGCTAAGTCGGGGTACCGGTTGGGAATAAAGCTGCTTCCATCCATGATTTTTATATTCTATCTGGGTTGTAAAACTTACCAAAAGAATCAAAAAGAAGGGTAGAAAAAAAGACATGACATTATTCACCTGCTTCATAAACATTGGCCAAGGTTCTGTGGGTATCTGCTTATCGCCTAAAAATTTTAAGGATACTAAAATTGTACAGAAAAATGGAAATAATATGGTCATCCAAAAAGCAAGTGTCTTTCGGGTCTTCAGCCATTCACCACGGTAAATATTAAAAAAATCAGTTATCAATAGACTCTTCATGGTTAATTATCTTTTAGGAGTTCAAGAAATGATGCCTCTAGTTCATGTGTTTCGGGTTGTAATAATAAGATACCAATGCCAGCATCTACTAAGTGTTTAGCAACGTCTTTCGCTTCGTTTCTATCTGAAAGGATGACGATTATTTTATGATCTCCCGAAACTTCAACAGGATACAGCCTGGATAATAATTCTTTTGTTTTAACGGGTTGATCTGTCTCCACAATTAAACGGGCCCCATTTATCCCTGTATTTAACAATCCATTCATGCTGCCCTGATAAAGGATATTTCTTTTGTTGATTACAGCTACATGACTACAAAGTTTCTCAATTTCAGGAAGGATATGACTGGATAGAAAAACCGTAATGCCATGATTCTGATTAAGATCAAGCAATAAATTTCTGATTTCTATAATACCGGCAGGATCTAGCCCATTGATCGGTTCGTCGAGCATCAGGAGCTTTGGACTTGGAAGCAGCGCCTGAGCCAGCGCCAGTCGTTGTTTCATTCCTGAAGAGTAGTTTCGTACCTTTCTATGGGCATCAGCTGTTAAGCCTACTTGCAATAGCACCTCTTCAATTCTGGTTGTAGATATTTTGCGAATAGCACAATTAATTTTTAAGTTTTCTCTGGCATTCAGATGCTCATATAAAGATGGGTCTTCAACCATTGCTCCGGTTGATTTTAATCCTTCAATACGATGAGTGTTGATGTCTTTTTCAAAAAGAGAGACGTGTCCATCATCAACCTTCAATAAGCCAAGTAGAATTTTAATGGTGGTAGTCTTTCCTGCTCCATTTGGACCCAGAAAGCCAAAGATACTTCCTTCGGGTACATCCAAACAGATACTATCTAAGACTTGTTTATTTCGATATCCAAATGATAGATTGTCAATACGAATGACATTTTTAACTTGATTCATGACTTCATACTAAATTTGTACAAGGATAATATTTTTTCTTTTCAGTTGCTTCGTGCCTTCATAATTCTTTCCTTTACATACCAGAACAGGGATGCATAGCTACATCTGAATTTTACGAAGAAAACATCTTTCGCAATGATACAATTTGACAACAAACAACTCGAAAAGTTACACTCTTTTCTTGATGAATTTAAAAACTGTACGATATGTCCAAGAAACTGTGCTGTCAACAGGTTTGAAGAACGGGGTTATTGTAATAGCGGTGTTGATATTTCAGTGAGTACGATTTGTGTCCATACCGGTGAAGAACCTGTCGTCATTGGAGATAAAGGAATTTGTAATATTTTTTTTAGCAGGTGTAATCTGCAATGTATCTACTGTCAGAATTGTCAAATCAGCTCAGTGACCGAAGAAGTTGTTGATTATCATTTTAAGATCGAAGAGATCGTCGATATGATTATTCCTTTCCTTAATGATGGGGTAGGAGCTGTTGGTTTTGTTTCGCCCTCTCATGTTGTACCTATTGTTAAGATGATTGTTACAGCACTTAAAATGAAGGGATACAGCCCTGTATTTGTCTATAATACAAACGCCTATGAAAAAGTAGAAACCATTCGTGGGCTGGATGATTATATAGACCTGTTTTTGCCCGACTTTAAATATGCCGATAATGCTTTGGCTGAGGCCTATTCCGAAGCAGCTGATTATCCGGAGATAGCTTTGGCTGCAATACAAGAGATGAAAAGACTGAAAGGAACTACCCTGATGGTTAATGAGCATGGATATGCTACATCCGGTGTGATCGTTCGCCATCTGATACTGCCTAATCAAGCAGAAAACAGCTTAGAAGTTTTACGGCGATTAGCCATTGAAATAACTCCGCGAATCACAGTTTCATTGATGTCGCAATATTATCCAACCTATAAAGCAATCGGACATCCTGAATTAGGTCGACAAATCAGTCCCCGCGAATACGAAGCGGTTCAGGCAGAGATGGAAAGGTTGGGGTTGTGTAATGGCTGGTGGCAAGACTTTGAGAGCCCGGAGTTCTATCGTCCAGATTTTACAAGCGAACAGCCCTTTGAATAAAAGACCAACAACAAAAAAGCCTGAATTGTAAATTTAGTTTCTACAACACAGGCTTTTAATGACTTATCGAATCGATTAGAAAGGAAGATCAGAATCTGAGCTAGCTTCGAAATCAGGGAAGTCGACTCCCGGTACAGGTGCTGAATTACTTTCATTGCCTACCTTATCAATTTTCCATGCTTCGAGATTGGTAAAATAGCTAACACGGCCATCTTTTTCCCATCTGCGGCCTTTAATCTTAAAGGTGACTTTTATTTGTTCGTTCAAATTAAAACGATCGAGTATATCGCAACGATCTTGTGTAAGTTGAAATTTAATATGTTCAGTAAATTCCATTGAAGAACTGGCCTCAGTTTTTTCAATTACAAATTCGCGTTTACGAAACTTGTCACTGACAGCGACAACATCGTATTTTTCATAAAGTTTACCGTTGATTTCAAAACTCATAATGTGCAGTATTTATTGGGGTAGCAAAACTAACAAAAATAGTGATTTGTACACCCATTTATTTATAATTGCCACTTACCAATTACTGTGGGAATCTCTAATGCGCTGTCTAATAGTTTCAAAAAATCTTCTCTTGCAATGGTTTGAGCGCCCATACTCACAAGGTGTGGTGTTTCTACCTGAGCATCGATAAATTGAAAATCTCTCATTCTACACCATTCAACTAAATGATAAAATGCAAATTTAGAAGCATCTGTCTTCAGATGAAACATCGACTCGCCCATAAA
>JAHEYR010000030.1 GCA_023251485.1 Bacteroidales bacterium | reverse complement strand
AGAACAAATAAAACAACTACCAGGAAAAGTTTTGCTTTCATAATAATTAAAATTATTGGTTAATACCCGCAACAGATTTTCTGCTACTATAAATTTAAAACATCTTAGTAATAATTAAAAAACAAATATAAATATCAGCATTAATAATCAAGATAGTGCATGTATTTTGCTTTATAAAGATAGTGGTTTAAATATTGAAATGCAAATAAATTTCATGAGTAAAACCAATCCGGACTACATGGCAGAACATTGGATATCGTATAGGCACACAGTTGTGCATCTCATATATCCATAAAAAAGAGGCTGTCCCAAAATCGAGACAGCCTCTTTTTTATGGATTTCTAGTTATTTATTGCATGACAATGTATTTTGCCTCGCTGATTTTCTGCTGGGGTTGATTGTTGCCATTTCCTGCATAGTTGTTGTTTAACGACTTCATATTTTTAACGCTATAGGTTTCAAGCCCATGTCCGTTATTATATTGAATGACATTATCATTTACGGTGACATTTTCGGAACCACGATAAAGGTATTCTACCATCACACCACTCCTGTCATTTGCTTCAACGAGGTTTCCTTTAACGGTGATATCATTGCACTCTGATAACAATACGCCATAATAAGCATTACGGGCTATCTCACAATCGGAAATCATTGCCTTGCCACAATGATCCAATGCAATACCACTTCCGTAAGGAGAAGTATCTAACCGACTATCTTTAACGATGATATCTTTACTATGACAAATCAAAAGATTGTGTTGCAGACGGGGACCGGGAACGACACTGGATCCACATTCGGTAAAGTCACAGTTATCAATGGTTATAGATTTTGCTCCATTAATATAAACGCCATTGTAGGTACAGTTGCGGACAGTTAGATGAATTAAATTGATATTCTTCATCGCATAATCATTATTCGCTACAAAAACAACCCCACCCCTGCTTCCGCTACTACGATAAGAACGGTTTGAATTGGGATCGCTTCCCGGATCGGTGGAGTTAGCTCCTTCGACAACAAGATTCTGAATGGTAACATCATGCATATCCTGGTCTGCATTTACGATGGCTTCTCTGATGCCAGATGAAGGATTCAGAAATAATATCGTTGATCGGCCTTCGCCGGCAAGGGTGATGCCACTTGGAATCCTGAGGGTGGCAGGCAATGTATGAATACCCGCTGATGCTACAACCCAACGATTGGTACCGGCAACCGAATCGAGCGCCTTCTGTAATGACTGTCCGGGTGCTACGATGATTGCATTAGCAGGGAAATTCTTGGCAACGGTCATCTCTGCTCCTGAAGGATTGGCTACTTTAGTAGGCTGTAGTTGTACTGATTTGGGTGAACCCGTTACAGGTGCACGGAATGCAGTCAACACACTACGGTTAGCCTGTGGACGGATAGAATCGGCTGCACGTTTCACATAAGGCAACTCAAGACCTTTTGATTGATAGTGTCGGTAGACATACTCATAATCGTCGCGAAGGTTCTTAGAACGCTCTGAAATCACATTGAAGCAATAAGGTTTCTCCCCCAACAGAAATTGTGCGGTATATTCAAAACCCCGGGCAATTCTATTGTCTCCTATTGAGAAGAGGTCCACTCCCTGTGTGTAGGCAACCTTCGCTGCTCCGGCAAACTCACCGAGTCCTAGTTGAACATGTCCCTGATCTCTGGGAGTCTCCTGACATTGTCCGCTTGGAAAAATATACTTAAAGATGCTTCCATTGACGGGTGCATGAAGGAAGTGGTCGATGCCATTATTGAACATCTCTCTGTTGTCGGTAAAGATTGCGATGGCTAATATGGAATGAATGATTGCTCCATCCCAGTTGCCATTGGCCTGCACGTAATAGTAGCGCATTAGGGGACAATAAACGGTGGAGAGCATATTTGTGAAGCTATCGATATCTTTTGACTGCCAGCCGGATGGGGTATAACGCAATATCTCGGCGGCATTACATAGGATATGACCGGTCCATCCGGCAAGAAGCTTTGCATCGTTGTAATCGAAATCTTTGAGAACCGGCGACCATGCATTCAGAATTTCAATGGCTTTATTTGCATACGCTTTATTCTGGGTGATATACCACATCAAAGCACAATTGTAAGCCATATTTGATCCCTTCGAAAGGTCGTCACCTCCGATATTGGGCTTTCCGTAAGGTCCACGCAATACATGAGGAAATGGTTTCACAACAAAATTAAGATCAGTTGCTGTCTTTAGACGCTCGAAAGCATCTTTCCATGGCTGTTTGCCAGCCAGAACCTGTGCTTTCATATAAGCCAGATCTTGCGATGTCTGATCTACACCGGGATGCACAAATTTCTGTGCCGAAGTTGTTAACGGTACCATAACGACTGCCGCTAACAAAACAATAAGAACAGAGATAATTTTTTTCATTGTTGTATTGTTTATGGTGTTAATAATTTATAATCATTTCATTTTTTCAATCGTGATGCGATAATAAACTCAGCCCTTCGGACTTTTTTGATCCTTATTCAAATGTTATAACAGCATCTTTTACAGCAGGAACAACAAAAGAAATCACATTCTCCTTATTTGTTGTTTTCAAAGCTTTCTTTTCAGCTCCGATTTGGATATACCCTTTTGTATGTCCGGATGCAGGTAATCCAACCACGGTGGCTTGATTACATGTAATGGTATATTTATCGTCCTCCATCATTAAATTGGCTGATCCCTTCCGGGTCTTTGTATTTAATGAGAATGCCTTATACGAAATCTGAGTACCTTCACCCAGATAGAGATAATCGACATGTTGTTTAGAAAGACTAATTACGCCCATAAAGCCCTGAAAGCACCATTCTCCTTTTGCGTGAAGCTGTTCGCCTTTCACATCCTGAAGCACCAGCTGTTCATTAAGACTTTTATTCGCTATTCTTAGCGCCGAAAACGTCCCTGACTGCATTTTATCCAACAGACCGACACTTTGCACGGTTGCAGATTTAACACCCTGATAGGGCTCGTAAACAGCTATAAATGGCTTGATCCAGGCTTCTCCTTCTTGTCTGCAAATGATCGTAGGTGTAGGTTTTGCATTATAGGGCGGCTGTGCAGTGCCTGATGATGGTGCCATGCCGGTGTAGAAATCACGTTTTTCTTCACCTGCAAACAGAACCTGCATAAACTTCTGATGATCCGGATCGTTGGTTAAACTGAATAGTGCAACAACACCGTTGGGTTGATCACCCGAATGCTGGTATTGATTGATACATCTGAATCCGGGTGGGTCGAAAGGCTTTGTACTAATCGGAAATTGTGTTGGTTTTAGCTCGATTGGAACCATTGCAGGTGTACTAAGTGAAACACTATTTCCGATATTATGGTAAATATATTCGTTGCTTTTCGGGTTATCCGATCGATAGATATCAACATAATATCCTGTAGTGGCCGAGGTGCGGATAATAGCCATGGTGCGTTGTTGGTTGGTGCCGGTTGATCCTTCAACATAACGGGTATCGGTGAAAGAGCAATAAGGTGATACCGCCTCTTTCTCCGGACGGGGTTCCATAGACTCAAGTTCGATCTGTCCGATATTTTTAGTTCCTCCCCCACCTCTGAAATAAGGAACTGAGGCAGAGCGTGCATCGGCTGTTACAGTATTATGAGCTGCAAATTGTGCATAATAATTTACATGCATCGGCGCTTCGTAGGTAAGTCCTTTGCCCGGATCGATACCCATATTGTATCCTGCACCATACAACTCCATCGACATACCATTGGCATGATTATGATTGTATGTAGCACCTTGTACAACAAACATCAACCCATTTTCAGGATCCATTCCATTGCGTTGAAGATAACATTTGGCGAAGTCTAACGAGCCACTCCGAGGCCATTGATAGCTTACGCCTTTTGATGGTGGAATGGTTGGTAAGTAGCTAAGCAAACCCATGAAGCCTGATTCTTCGCGCTTATATTGTTTGTTTTTGATGAGCACATCGATGGATGCGGTGAGTTGGTTTAACACCTGAAGTTTATATTTATCCGCCATCTCAATTCCAATCTCAAGCATTTCAGGACTTTGTGAAGGCCTACCGGTATCACCAAAAGAGGAGACTTTAAAATTGGGGAATGAATATTTGAGCATCACAAATGATGAGTTGAAAAGCGTTGGATACTGCTGGAATACCGGATATCCATTCTTCTCCATTGCCAGGGCAGACCGCAAAAGACTACCTACAGGATAGTTGTGGTAACCACCGGGTTCTTTCCAATGTCCATCAGGGGTAAACCACTTCTTGAGTGCAGTAGGCAAACTCAGTTGTCCACCTCCACCTTCAACAATCGTGTCGCGACTCAAGAAGAAGCTCAGATAATAATCGCGAAGCTTTTTGTCTTCTATCGATAGTGCGGCATAAACCAATGGTGGGGTTTCAGCGGCAAACCAGTTATTGTTGATGTACCCACGTATAGTTAGGGTATTGGCTATTTTGGTAAATACGCCTTCGTAATATTTGGTTTCATACTTCTTTTCTCTGATGTAATCATACAGAAAGTCGTAAGCCAATATCATAGGTTCGGTGGCGCCATCACCTAATGTCTGAATATCAATCAAGCCGGTTCGTACAGGTCCTATAATTGGCTCCTGATACCATACTCCTCTAGCCCATTGGTTCAAGACATCAGCAGCAAACTTTGCATATACTTCTTTGCCGGTAATCCAATAGACAATAGAAGCCTCCAATACCAAATGATTGATCGTCTGATTTATATCACCAACATATGCCTGAGGATCGACCCACTCTTTTTTTGAACCCGGCTCTGTGCTTTGCAAAAGCATAAGCATGGAAGTATCGTTGGGAATCAACTCTTCGAGAGTTGGTTTCTGATAACTAAATCCATTTTTCGAAATAGGTTGTCGTTTATGCGGTGAAACCCGCACCGTTGGAAATGGCGCATCGCCTGCATACTTTACTAACCGGGTTCCCTCGTCATCAGAATAAAATCGGGTATATCGCTTTCCGGGGATGCGATTCATGAGATAACGACTCAAGATCCAATCGGGATCTGTTTGATGTCGTTCAACATATGGGGTCACATCATCAAATATCTTTGTAAATATTTGTTGTGCCCAGGGTTGTTGTTTTATTTTATCGAGAATAAATTGTTTATCATCTTTATTCACGATGATATGTGGATGATTCTGTGCCTTGCCTGAAGTACTGAGCACAAAAACAAACAATAGCACTGCCAGTATCTTTCGGATAGTCATTGTTTAGTTTTTTAGGAAAGGGGGATAACAAAACAGCTTTTCAAGTGTGTTTTGTTCATAAATAAGACAGGATCAATTATTTATTTGTAAGATACTTATCTGCAAAATCAAGATAACGGTCCCAATCATAACTAGTGACATCATGTTTTCCAGGACGTATATGATAACTAATTGTACTCATAATCGGCTTGTTAACATCAGGCATGACTGATGCTGCAAGGCCATCAGTACCCAGTAGCTTATAAACCGGACTGGCATAAAGCCCACTCAGAAATTCACCTAATGGATCAGACCATTGATCTTCTATCGCACTGGCGATATAAATTGGGCGTGGTGCTATCAATGCAATCAACTCGTGCTGATCAACAGGAAGTGCTACTTCGTTATCGTTGTATTTTTTAAAGTTGCCACAGAACCAATGAGGGAACTTATCATTGATAATCTTAACGGTCTCGCCATAGATTCGTTTTGATAAAGCTGCACCACCACATCCGGATTCGTTTGAGATGACCATCGCAAATCGCTGGTCACTAGCGCCGGCCCATACAGCAGCCTTTCCGAGTCTGGAATGCCCCATCACTGCAACTTTCTTTGCATTGATATCATGATCGGTTTCAAAATAATCTAATGCTCTACTTAAACCCCATGCCCATGCTCCAACCGTCCCCCACTCATCAGGTTCAGGCTTGGTTTGGTTGGGTTTATAAAACAATGGATGGATACCATTTTGAAAACCATCATTAAAGTCGGGATCAAGATCGCCACAATAGATTGTAGCCAGGCCATATCCACGTTCGAGAATACGTTCTACCTGCCATTGCTTAGCGGATGCTCCTCTTGGAAGAGGTTTGTCTTTAGCAATCCAGCTCTTAGTCATCGAGATTCCTGAATCAGCAGATATCGTATGGTTACCATCAAAATTGAGTCCTACAAAAACAGGCACCGGTTTAGAATGATGCTTAGGCAAATAAAGCAATATAGTCATCTGAGGACCAGTTTTAGTAGCTGTAAAATAGGCGATAACCTCTTTACGGATTGCCTTGCCACCAAGAGCATTATGATCAATCGAGGCTACCGAAAATGTTACCGGAAGCTTTTTTTGTGGAGTCTTACCATAAACATTCTCTTCGAACAGAGCCATGATTTCAGGGCGACGAAGTTTCCACCACATCTTTGCATTGGTAACAGCTTTACCATTGGCAAGAATTAGCGGGTCGGGCAACGTATAAGCCGGCACCTTACTTTCGTCGGTATTCCCCTCATTCGATTGGGAAAAGCTTTTTCCGACCAGTAACAGTTGGAATAAAATAACAGATAAAGTAAATACAGTGATTCGGGTAAGGTGTCGGTTTTTCATATACTTATAATTATTTTGTGGGTACAAATTCTAATTCATGACCACCTTTCAAACCTGGCTTCAGATATTCCATCGTGATACGGGTAACACCATTGGGCCAATATCGTCTGAGACCTGTATCGGTCACTTTAATAAACTCAGTATTCACTTTTACAATTTTAGGGTTATACGACATAACGAGACTGAAACCATCGCCTTCAAGCTTCAGAAATCCAGGAACTAACTCTGTAACCTTGCAATAGGTTATCAGATTAGAACTGGTTATTCCTTTCTTTTCTGTTAACTCATATTTATCAGAAATGGTAAAACTCTTTCCTCTTTTCAGCATATAACTGCGAACCCAACTTTTCACTTTTGCTTCTTCGGGATAAGCACCTGCTATATCTGTAGTAAAGAATGCCTTGGTTTTGTCAGCAATAAAGTTAGTATTCTTTGCTTTAAATTGAGCACCATCTTTCTGATCTACACCATTTATTTTAGGCAAATTATGATACTGCGATTGCATGGTCCAGATTTCATAGCGTCGTGGACTAAATGTTCTGGCTGTATATTGTTCGCGACCAAGATCGATCAAGCAAGGTTTTCCATCATAATAGAGTACACATGATCCTATATCGTTATGATTATGACTTTCAGCATTAAATCCACCCTTGGCTCCAAAGAAGAAACCTTGATAGCTATCTTCTTTATCACGAGCTCCGGCAACTTCTGTTTGAGGCAGCCAGAAGTCAGCAACTAATGCTTCTTTCGCTTCAGCATTCTGCAATTCATTTAGTAATCCCAGGTTTCTAATTTGATCACAGATCTTACCTGACAGGCTGTGTTCGCCCATTTTATTGAGCTTGGCAAGATAAGCACCAAATCGTTGCATTTTGGGATCGCCGATTGCCTTACCATAACGATATACTGTAGCAGGATTACCTCCTGTTGTTGCATCCGCATCGGCAAAGTTTATAAAATAAGGCGCATGAATATTGACTTTATAAAAATAACTACCAATATTTTTAATCAACGGATCGCTATAAACTTCAAATTTATTATCGGTAGCACTATTTATTAAGGCAACACCCTCATATAACAATGCACCGGCAGCACCCCAATAAGATGGACCTTCATCACAACCACCATCATCAGAATAGCCATTTAAGAATTTATCCAATGAACGAATGATTTTCTGTACTTCCGCTTTCTTCTTGATCGGATCGTCTTCTAAAAGCAATACACAGTTTAGCATATTATAGTTAATCCATGGATTCCAGTTATTAACACGACCACCTTTGAAGCCCATATATCCAAAATCTTCACGTTGATAATAAGGGATAACAGCCTTATGCATCACCTCTTGTTTTAGTCGCTGGGCAATTAAAGGATGTACTTTATTGAATTCATCTTTAAAGAGGAAATAGGCCCATGCCAGATTGCATGAAACTTCACCAACACCCAAATCGACGGTGGGATCATTTACATCAGGGAGTCCCTTTGGCGCTTTCTGGAAGTTAAAATGTGCTGACCAGCCCCACCATGTCTGCTCACAGTAGAACCAGGCACCATTGATGATCTGATCGATAAATCGTCCCTTCCCTTCGATGAGTTCTCCCATCACGAGGGTATTGAAGACAGCATTTGCTGTAGCAAAAGCCTCTTGCCGCCTATCTCCAGAACGGATAATCTCTAAATAATCAGTTGCTTTTATTGCAGGCCAATTATAGTTTAGATATTTTTCAGCATTAGCAATATATTCAGCGCGCATTGCTGCAGGGACATTTTCCCAAAACGTCCGATCTTTATAAGTGGGTAGTTTATTCCATGAATTGTCGGTAATCAATATGTCGGATAGATTGATCTCCTTCGCTTTGTTGGCAAGAATGTTGCGTTCCTTAATGACAGGAACTTCAGCCATAACAGACTTATTGGAGAGGAAGCAGGTCAAAATAAGAAAGGTAAGAAAAAATACCTTTAGCGTAATTTGCTTGTTTTTCATCGTTTCATTGTTTTTAGAATAGGTTGGGTTGACTGGTTGTTCATTTATACGTTGAAAACTTGATGGTTTATTTTATGTATTATTATTTTTTTGGTTTATCTCCAATTTTAAGAGGACTTAACCGAATCTGATCATTTGGTATATCACCTTTATTGAGTGTGACGTAATCATCACCCTGTGCTCCCAGACAAGGACGATGCTCACCGACCCATTCTGTTATTGCAGGCATTAACCTACTGTTATTGTTGGCGATTTCAAAAACGTTATATCTAAAATATTCGTTTGTTCGATCAGCTTTAGGGTTCCAGGGAAAAACATCACCCTTTATCATCCAACTATAAAACTGTTCGATGACATCCTGTAATGATCCCCCTTCCTGAGTCTTTGCACTCCAAAAGTTGTAGCCTGCATAACGAGCTATTTCCATGCATTGTACCAACGTAGTAAGCGTGTAGCCTGTATAAATAAGCCCACTTCTTCCATCATTCCGAATCACTTCACGTGGTAAATACACACCTCTTTCATCTTTTTTAATCTTCCACTGAGATCCTTTTTCATTTACATTTTTATCCGTTCTCGTTCGAAAATAAGAGGATAACTCATTAAGCGATTCTTCCAGAAGCGCCTTATCCTCAAACACAACGGCTGCTGACATCACACCTAATAATCCGGCATCCTTCCAGTTATTATCTCGATGTACCATGACATCATAGGTCTCTGTCAAACAATTCTTTGTCCACCAGCTTTTAAATTCTGCTCTTTGCAACTCAGACCAACCTTTGTAATCGTGTAATAAGTCGGCAGCATAAAGCATTGGTGAAAAATAGGATCCCAACTGAAGTCCACGGTCGTGTCCGGTAAAAACTGTTCTTTTTTTTGCCCAGTCGTTGAGAATCTCTACCGCCTTATTCGCAAAACGCTCCTCCCCTGTATAAGCATAAGCCAATGCACTAGCATAAGCAGCTGAGCAATTACGCCATAACCATGGACGAATCATTTTCAAGTTGGAGTTTGGTTCGTATCCACCAATCACGAACATACTATCTGGTGGATCGGCTACAAAATGTTGCGCTCTATTGGCATCAACCATCAATAATTTATAAGCTGTCAACTGAGGTTCAACACCCTTCTTTATGCGTAATTTAACTATATCCATCTCTTTCGATGTAGTTACCGTCATTGGGTGAACAAAGTTGAATTCTGAAAGCGCAATATTCTCTCCACCCAACATGTTTTTCTGGGCATAAGTTTGATGATGAGGCAATATTATAAACGCAATTGTAAGTAGGAAAACAAAGTAAAATTTAATCATAGTCCTAGCAGTTTAATAGTTGTTTATTAAATCAGCTTGATTGAAGAAAAGAATGTAAAAAAAGGGATTAGCATGATATTGAAGGAATACAAACGATTGTCTTACAATACAGCTCAATAAAATGAATTATCTTTTAGAACAGAAGTTTACGGATGAATCTTTAAACAGAAATACTAATTCTAAAAAAGGGGATAATTAAAAAGCCATTGGGTCAGATAACCCAATGGCTTTAAGGTTGATTTTTTATTTCATCTGATAACGTTTGATACTAACCGTCATCGAAGATGTTGCAGCAGCAACAGAATTCACATAGATATAAGCTCTGTATTTACCATCAGCAGTTTCGACCCAGGTACCAGCCTGCGCTTTTAAATTAAGAGCGTAGTTTGGAGCATTCGTAAAATCGATAGCAGGGAAGTCGGCATCATCAATATAGACACCATATTGGAGACGAGCAAGATTGAAATCATTTAGATTCCAAGTTTTTACCATCTTCGTGCTGTTCGTTAATCCTGCAGGAAGTGTAACTCCCGGAAGATAATCAGTAGCGGTAGGTGAAACCAGTGCATAATTAAAGTTAATACCTGTTATTGGACGATAGAGATAGACTAAATCGATTTTACCAGGATTAGAAGCAGCGGTGGCAGCATCGTAGAAAGCCATATCTGCTACTGAGAAGTAGCAAGCTTTGTTATCGACAGCAACCTGATCAAGTTTCATATCCATTTTAGTACAAGTATAAGGTCCCATTGTATAGCTTACAGTCTCTCCATTACTTGCCGTAGCAGAGAAGGTAAACGTAACTGATTTACCTCTGGCTGCTTCGGGAACAGTATAGAAATAACGGAGTGTAGCAGCACAAGTGTCCTTCGTAAATGTAACGACAGTTTTGTTGTCCGTATTTACAGATGCCGAGCCAACAGCAATGCCAACATCAACCCCACTTGGGTTAGTGTAGAACGATCTGTTTTCCAAATAAGTAGATGGTGCGCCGGCAATTGAAGCTTCAACCTGAGCAGAAACTATCTTTCCAGCACTTTTTGGTAGTGCCATTGCATAAGCAAACTCAATGTTCAACCCAACTACGTTGGGGCCAAGCGTTCTCTTGATACAATCGTTTTTCAGTACCAAATTGGTGTCATCACTCTTCTTGCACGCAGAGAAAGAGAGTACAAAAAACACCAGTAGTATTATATTATAATATTTCAGTTGCATGATCGGATGTTTTATGGTTTAGGTTGAACTGTAATATAAACTGTATAGGTTTTCTTAACCTTGCGGTTTCCGGAGATCACTGTCCATTGTTTTGGATGAGTCAAATCAGAGAAATCGGTTTTCCCTACAATCTTAGGATCGAGCTTTGCATCAGTAACCAAGGAAAACTGAGGATAAAGATTTTTTAAATCGGTACCATAGAACACTGTACAATTAACTGTCTGAGCAGTAGTATCAATAACTGCTGCAGCTGTCCTTACCGTAAGAAAATCAGCTCCTAGTAACTCGAAATTACTTACATAGCACTGCGCTCTGGTTGTAATCAACAATCCATCAGAATCCACAGGAAGATCTTTAGAACATCTAACCCATGCAAATGTGATAAAGAAGAGCGATATTAATGTTATAATATATTTTTTCATTGCAATGTTTTTTTAATGTTTATGAATGTCCTTTTCAGGAAATTACAACCATGGTTTGTTCTGAGTCAGATTTGAATTCCTGTTACGTTCACTTGGTGGAATTCTGAAGATATAACATTGTTGATATGCTAACTCTGTAGTATTTAAGAAGTACTGACTTTGGTTTGCACCATTTGTATCAATACGCCATACACCGGCTCCATAAGGAGGACACCAAACTCTTTCGATAGCTCTCCAACGACGAAGGTCAAACCCACGTTGTCCTTCAGCAAAGAGTTCAACGATACGTTCTTGTTCAATAGCTGAGAAGAAAGTAGCCTTATCTGCAGTTTTTGAGGCAGCCAATGCAGGCAAATTACCACGATGACGGATCTTGTTAACCAATGCAATAGCATCTGCTTGTGGTCCATTAATTTCGTTTGTAGCTTCAGCATACATCAGATAAACATCTGCAAGACGCATAACAGGATAACTGTAATCACCATCACTACGACCTTGTCCGGCATAGTTACGTAAGAACTTGCGGAATACATATCCGGAGTTACATCCGTCAGTGTTATAAGTAATATAACTTACACCATTGATTGTTACAGTAGAAGCCCATGTCTTGTAAATAAACGGACACATACCCGTAGATTTCAAAGAAGCCAGACCCACGCTCATTTCGTAATCCCACATGATAGATGATTTCATACGATAATCGCGATTAGCATAACTGGCAGGATTAACGGCCGAATTAAGTTTGGTTCTGGCACCTGCTGTAGTTGGGTTTGTAGGAATCAACTTTGGAGCAAAGTCACCGGTGATCGTAGACTGATATCTATCAGCTATTTCATATCGTGGAGCTAACCAACATTGCGAACCTTCATGTGAACGTCCTGCAACATCACGCATCAACTCTTCACCTTGATTTGTACCAGTACCACCATGAGTAAAGGCCATAATCATTTCAGGATCGCCATTAGCAACGGGTTGGAACAGATAATAATAATTAGGAAGTACATCTGCATTACCCATAGTTCCCCAATCACCGGGTTCACCATTACGGAATAATGTCAGACCATAATTTTCAATAACAGCTTTGAAGTCGGCAGCAGCAGCAGTATAAGCAGCAGTTGCAGCAGCAGCATCCGGTTTGAAAGTATCAAGTTCAGGCCAGCCATTCTTATTCCAACAAGCCCAGTACAATTGAAGCTTGCCTCTGAATGCAAGAGCTGCAGGTTTAGCAGCACGTCCGGTTGCAGATGCTTTTGCTGGAAGCTTATCATAAGCATAGGTAAAGTCAGCTAAGATAGAATCCTTAATCTGAGCAATAGGCATACGAGATAATGTAGACACGTCTGAATCAGAATAAGCAATTTTAGTAAAATAAGGAACATCTCCCCACATGGAGATCAGACGGAAATAAACCATACCACGAAGAAGACGAGCTTCACCAATAATTGCTTCAAGATTAGCAACAGAAGTTGGCTTAGCAGTTGGAAGCATCTTCTTTACATTCTCAATAACATAATTCGTACGGTTAACACCACCATATAGGTAGCTATACATTTTATCAAAGCTACTACCATAACCGTTGGGGTTATAGTTACCTCCGTTATAAGCATCTCCTAAACGAAGATTACCAGAAGTAGTACTTGTTCCACGTGTCCTCACGTATTCACCTTGTCCATCAAGATAATAGTCGCGATCGAATAGTGGTCTTACTGAAGAATAAGCTCCCATCAGAGCAGTAGTAGCATCAGCTTCTGTATTCCAAAAAGCAGCTGAAGCTAAATCAACAGTAGGATTTTGATCGAGCAGATTTTTGGTACACGAACTTGTGAAAAGTGCCATCCCTGCAACAGCAGAGAAGACTAATATTTTAAAATTTATTTTTTTCATAATACCAGCATGTTTATAGTCCAACGTTAATACCAATCGAGAACGATTTATTCAAAGGATACATGTCACTAGCATTTCCTATCCGTTCAGGATCAAGACCACGAAATTTAGTTAATGTTAAAAGGTTCTCCCCTGTAGCATAGACACGTACATTTTCAACGCCTATCTTCTTCATCCATTTTTTTGGCATGTTATAACCTAATTGGATATTCTTCAGACGGATATAACTCAAATCGTCAAGCCAGAAACTGGTTGATGTAACATTGTTTCCAAGACCGGCTAAACGTGGCCATATTCCATTTGGATTTGAAACAGACCATGGATTATTCCATTGTGTCCAACTAGCAGCATAACGTGTTTGAGGAATATTTGTAGTGTTGTAATTATTCAACCAGTAATCTTTACGACCGGTAGCACCTTGAAATAAAACAGTCAGATCGAAACCTCTCCACGAACAGCTGGCATTAAAACCAAAGTTTGTAGTAGGTCTGTCACGTTGAACTTTATCATTAGCAACCTGATCGTTTCCATCAATACGACCATCACCATTTATGTCTTTTAACAAAAGGTCTCCGGGTGATGCTCCTTGAGGAGTCGCATTGTAAACTTGTTGCCAGGTCTTAGCGATTCCCTGATCAACATATCCATATACGAAGTGGTAAGGCATATTCAAGAAGGTATATCCTCTATCAAGATATCCGCTCCAGCTTTCCAGATTTGTTCTGTTATATGAAGCATTCAGATTGACCATGTAATTAAACTCACCCACTTTATCTTTCCATGTTATATTTGCTTCAATACCTCGGTTACGTAGGTTACCGATGTTTTTACGTGGAGCAATATAAGCACCTGAGATAAGATTTGAGATAGATGAAGCCTGATTCATTCCTGAAGTCAAACGATCATAATAATCAAGTTCTGTAGTCAAACGACTTTTCAGGAAACCTAAATCCAAACCGGCATTAAAGACAGTTGTTGTTTCCCATGAAAGATCCACGTTTGTCATTTTCTGACTGATGAAACCATTTATAATAGTTCCACCCACCATATAAGCACTAGCACCCAAAGTAGGTTGTTGTTCATATCGACCAACACCACTATTGTTTCCTAAGCTACCATATGATAAACGCAACTTACCACTGCTTAACCAGCTTTCAGTATATCTCTTAACAAAATTTTCCTGAGTAAAACGCCATCCTAAAGCTGCCGAAGGGAAAAGACCAAATTGGTGACCCGGAAGGAATTTTGAAGAACCATCATAACGAGTGTTTAATTCCACTAAATACTTGTCATATGCAGTGTAGTTTAAACGACCGATATAAGAACGAAGACCTTCAGTACTTGAGTTACCTGCTGTTGACTGAATGGTTGTCAAAGCGGCATCAATTTCATGAAGTGTAGGATATAAACGGTCATTTCTTGATGCTGCTTCATAACGATCATACCAATACTCTTCGCTATATACAAACAACGCATTAATTTCGTGATGTTTAGCTATTGTAGTATGATAGTTCAAGCTACTGTTTAACTGTGTTTTATAACCGGTATTTGTTGCATCACTAACACCAGCATTTGCACCTACATACACACGTGATCCAAAAGCATTTGTCTGGAAGTTGTATGCGGTATTTGGTGTAGGAGCACTCCATTGAAATTGATTGTAATAATTCAATGCATACTCGATACGTGCTGTTAAACCCTTGATTGGAGTCCAATCGCCATACATGCTGGTATTGGCTTCCTGACGGTTCTGATAGTTTAAGTTGTTAATATAATAGGTATAAGGGTTATAAGCCTGAGGATCTTCACTATAAGCCATAACACCACCATAATTACCTGTAATAGGATCGTAAGGAGTGATACCTGCAATTGCATATTGCATATCATAACCAGCAGTATTTGTAGCTGCAGGATCCGTAAATCCATTTGCAAAGAAATAGGTGTATTTAGTCCAGTTACCGGCAAATTTAACACCAACGTTCATGTTGTTTTTGATCTTATAATCATACGTAAAACGGGTGTTATACCGTGTATAATTATTATTAACCTGAAGGCCCTTCTGATCCATCACGCCACCTGAGATAAAGAAGTTTGATTTATCATTACTTCCTGAAGCTGAGAGGTTGTAGTTTTGAACAGAACCGGTACGCATGATGATTTTCCACCAATCAGTATTAGGATACTGCAAAGGATTTATCATACCCAAAGCCAACCACTGATCAATAGTACCATCCTTGTATGTTAAATTAGAACGAAGCGTACCTACTAAAGAAGCACGTTGCTCTAATGTCAGTGCTCTTGGATAGTCAGCCATAAAGTCATACGCTTTTGCAGGATTTTCAGTAGCTAATGAACTAGAGAATTGAATACTTGTTTTTCCTTGTCCTTTACCTGATTTTGTTGTGATCAGGATTACACCATTAGCAGCACGTGAACCGTAAACAGCAGATGAAGCAGCATCTTTCAAAACAGAAATGCTTTCAACATCATTCATGTTAATACGGTTGATATCAACGTCGGGCATACCATCTACAACAACCAAAGGAGAAGCTGAGTTAACAGTACCAAGACCACGGATAAGCATACTGGCCTGGTCATTACCGGCCATACCAGATGATTGGGTTACTGCTAAACCGGGAATCAACCCCGACATACCAGACGATACATTCGTTAAAGCACGACTAGCAAGTTTTTCATCGATCTTCACTGCAGAAACAGCACCTGTAAGGTTAACCTTCTTTTGTGCACCGTAACCTACAATAACGACTTCATCTAATGTAGATGTTTCACTGTAAAGTGTAACATTAATAAAAGCTTGTTTATCAATCGCAACTTCCAGTTTTTTCATTCCGATGAATGAAAAGACCAGAGTCTTGTCGCTAGGTGATACTTGAATAGAGAAATTTCCATTTGCATCGGTAATAGCAACTTTACTCGATCCTTTGACAGCAATCGTAACACCGGGAAGTGTATTCCCTCTGTCGTCTTTAACAACACCCTTAACAACCATCTTTTGTTGTTCCGGAGTGATAACAATCAGGTTATTTTCCAATATTTTATAACCTAGATTTGTCTTATCTAAAACCTGAGCCATGATATTGTCCAGCGTTTTAGATGAAGATTCTACCTCAACCATCCGGTTAACATCCATCTGATCATTCCGATAGAGAAATTTATAGTTTGAATTCTTCTCAATTGTTAATAAAACATCCTTTACAGATATATTTTTTTGAGGAAATTCAACTTTTAGAAATTGAGAATATGCAGCTGCTGACACCTGCATCAAACCTACAATCAGAAAAAAGGTAATTAACTTCATGATTATCAGGATTTTTTTTAAACAGGGAAAAGAACGCCCTGCCACCGTAATGGTGTAATCATTTTTCATAACTTTGTGTAATTAAGTTAAACCATTAATTAAAGCATGCGATGCTTGATTAACCCAAAGCGAAGGTGAAACTTAATGCAATCTGTAAATGGTCTCAACATTTATAGAGCAGTTTCAGAACGGGGGAGATAACTTTTATTTTCCCCGTTTTTTTGTGTGTAATTTTATGTCATGATCTCTCATCTTTTAATGAATAATCCTGTTACTTCTTATAACTTATGTAAATCTCCTTTAAATTCATTTTATATTCAAATGGCGTTGTAAGCTTCAAGGCATCAAGGGCTTGGTTGATATTTTCCTTTTCAAACACACCGGTATATTTCAAACGGGTTACTCTATTATCCTCGAAATGGATCTTCACATCGTAACGGCGTTCAAATTTCGTTGCAAGATTTTCAAAACTCTCATTATCAAAGAATAACTTCCCTTCTTTCCATCCTATAATTGGCTCTACATCGATATTTCGAGCAACGATAACCTGTGGAATCGTAGGTATGGTTGAAAGAGTGGCTGATTGTGGTTTGGTTGTAAATGCAGTGGAAGAGATTTCCTTTATTTCCTTTTTTATTTCACTTTGGATCTGCTGCTCATTTTTAATGAATTTAAAAGTTTCATTCGGCATAAGTATAATCTCGCCACCTTTTTTTCCTTTGACAGTCAACCCGTTGATACTTATTTTTCCTTTTACAAGCGTCGTCTCAATCGTATTATCACCCTTGTAGGCCGACACATTAAAACTTGTACCATAAACCTTGATATTAAACGACGATGTATTTACAATAAACGGCTTGGCCTGATTGTGGGTCACATCAAAATAGGCTTCGCCATCAATATAAATCTGACGATCCTTTTGATTAAATGTAGAAGGGTATTTTATGGTCGTATTCGAATTCAACCAAACCTTACTATTATCAGGCAAAACGATTTGTGTACGCTGCCCTTTGGGTGATATGATTACAGTATATGCCGTATTTTCCGTATTAAACTGAACTTTTTCTTTCCAGAACCAACCGCCTGAAAAGCCAATGAATAAAAGTGGTATTGCAACAGCAGCCACCGTACGATAGATGAGCATCAACGACTTGCCTGATCTTTCATGTACCTTAATACGTCCCCTGATCTTGCGCCATGTTGATTGTTTATCCGAAAAGAAATCGCCTGGGAAGGTTAATCCATTTTTCATATCAGCGTCTATCTCTTCGACAAGCAATTGATTTTCAGGAGATCTTCTGATCCATAAATCAAATTCCTCTTGATCCCTATCCGTTAAAAGACCTTTGAAATGCTTATCTAATAATAACCAGGGAATTTTTCTCATATTTCTTCTCGTTTATCACTAATGGCACATAAAAATGGGATTCCCCCTATGTGAAAATTAATAATTATTTAACATTTATTACAAAAGTTAAAACATCTTAATTTACAACATCTTATAAAACAACAGACCCCTTAAATAAAATGAATCAGCAGAAAAGCTGACCCGTTGAGTTAGCGTAATTTGTTCATTATTTTGAACCCTACGAAGTTTATTCAGAAATGGTTGGAGGAATAGTTCGGTTGGTAGATCCGACTGTAACCGTCATTTCTGCCACTTCGTTCGAAATGACGAAAGTCAGGCTTTTTTATTGAGGCAATGCATTGCATTTTCACAAACTATAAAGTCCCAGTACAAAAACTGTAACATACATCTCCGGATAATACCGATGTACATGTGTCTTGATCTTCTTAAGCGCTGTATTAACCTGATTATCTACCGTACTGATCGAAATATTCATTACATCAGCTATTTCACGGTAGCTAAGCTCCTCCGATCGGCTTAGCCTGAATATTTGTTGACATCGCTCCGGAAGTAGTCCGATCGCCTCATTGATGATCACATTCAACTCTCTGAGTTCGATAGCCTCATCTGCACGCACCGAAACTTTATCGACGTTCAATTTTGAAAGTATTGAAATCTTATCGGCCTTACGCGAGTAATCACGTTTATAATTCAGCGCCTTATAACGAGCGGCCTGATACAAATAAGACTCAAATGAAAGGTGAATTTCTATAGTCTCACGATGTTCCCAAATGTAGACAAATAAATCCTGTACAATATTTTCAGCGATATCAATATCCTTGATAAATACGACAGTATATCTGCATAGATCATCATAATACTGATGAAAGAGATATTCGAGCGCAGATATCTCACCAGCATTTAGCTGTTTCTGTATTAGCTCGTCATGATCTCTACTTTTTAGCATCTCTCTTCCCTTTAAAAAACGATGAACAAACGATTGCTCATCAAAAGGAAATATTCCTTTCAAGGGGCAAATATATCATAAAATTAATTCATCTTATACTTTTTCTGAATACATCATTTTTACATCATCGTAAAAATAATTTACATTTTCTCGGGAACTTCAATCCCTAAAAGCTTCATCCCATTGCGGATAACAGTGGCAGTAAAAAACGAGAGATCTAATCTGAATTGACGAATAGCTTCATTTTCTTCACGCATGATATGGTGATCATGATAGAACTGGTTGTACTCTTTCGCCAGATCGAAAATATAATTGGCAACCAGCGCAGGACTCAAGTTATTACCGGCTTCCTGAACCACTGCAGGAAAATCATGCAACAGTTTCACCAGACTCTTTTCTTTTTCGCCCAGCATCTCCATGCCATATGTCAACTCGCTACTGACCTTTATTCCACGTTCGGTGGCTTTACGCATCACAGAACAGATACGAGCATGTGTATATTGAATAAAAGGACCAGTATTTCCGTTGAAGTCGATCGACTCGGCAGGATTAAACATCATGGTCTTTTTAGGATCTACTTTCAAAATGAAGTACTTCAAAGCCCCCATTGCAATATTATAATGCAGGCGTTTGGCCTCTTCGCTTCCAAAGTCATCAAGCTTTCCAAGCTGTTCAGTCATCTCGCGGGCAGTCTGGATCATGCCGTCAATCAAATCGTCGGCATCTACTACCGTACCCTCGCGACTTTTCATTTTGCCTTGTGGAAGTTCTACCATTCCATATGAAAGATGATAAATGCCCTCGGCCCAGCTGGCACCTAATTTCTTAAGCACCAAACGTAAAACGTTGAAGTGATAATCTTGCTCATTGCCTACCACATAAACCATTTTATTCGGTTTATATTCATCGAAACGCAACATAGCAGTTCCCAAATCCTGTGTCATATAAACAGATGTGCCATCAGCACGAAGTAAAAGCTTCTCGTCAAGCCCGTCACCGGTTAGATCACACCAAACAGAGCCATCTTCTTTGCGAAACAAAACACCAGCATCCAATCCCTTTTGAACCAGATCTTTCCCCAATAAATAGGTTTCAGATTCGTGATAGATCTTATCAAAAGAAACCCCCATGCGCTGATAGGTTTCGTCGAAACCCTTGTAAACCCAACTATTCATCATCTTCCAAAGCTGGATAGTAGCGTCATCGCCCTGCTCCCACTTTCGCAGCATCTCTTGCGCTTCCAGAATGAGGGGGGCATTTTTTTCAGCATCTTCTTTCTTCATTCCCGATTCTACCAGCCCGACAATCTCGGCTTTATAATGCTTGTCGAATGCGACATAGTATTTCCCAACCAGATGGTCACCCTTCAATCCTGATGACTCAGGGGTTTCACCTTCGCCGAACTTAACCCATGCCAACATCGATTTACAGATATGGATGCCACGATCATTGACCAGATTAACCATAACCACATTCTTTCCATTAGCCTTTAGTATCTCAGATACAGAAAAGCCAAGCAGGTTGTTTCTGACGTGACCGAGGTGGAGCGGCTTATTGGTATTGGGCGATGAATATTCAACAACAATGGTTTCGTCCGATTTTGTTTCGGCATAACCAAAAGCAGAAGCATTGAATTTCTGTCCGAAGAAGTTTAACCACTCAGTGCTACTGACAACAATATTAAGGAAACCCTTAATCACATTAAATGATTCGACAAAAGGAGTTCGGGCAACCAGTGCTTGTCCTATTTCGGTAGCACATTGTTCAGGTGACTTACGGGCAGCTTTTACAAATGGGAAAACGACCAGTGTGTAATCTCCTTCAAACTCTTTACGTGTTTTGGATAATGATAAATCCGAGGCTGATAATGAAAGGTTATACAATTCATTCACGGTGGCAACAACCTGGTCAGCAAGAATCTTGTCGATCATTTTATATTTTTTGAATGCAGAATGTGGTTAAAAAGGTGGAAAGCATAGAAGCATGATTTCGCAGTGCAAAGTTACATGTTTTCATTTTCAGTTGTCGAAAAAAACAGCTGATAACCTAAAAACTGCGAAGAGATAAATTGATAATAACCTTGACAACGCCTATTTTATAAAGACTAAAAGACTCCGAAAAAATAAAATATTCATCGTTTAGGTTAGCCCCCAGGCCATTACACCGTTTTATAAATTGTTAATTCATTGTTCAAAATTATTCTGTATAAGTTTATTGACCGAAAAACTTAAACACCTATCTTTGCAGGTAATTTATCACTCACTCAATCCTAATATATTACCCTTAATCCATTCGTAATGAAACAAAACGTAGTGATTATCGGGGCTGCCGGAAGGGACTTCCACAACTTTAACACGTATTTTCGTGGAAAAGCTGAGTTTAATGTAGTTGCTTTTACGGCTGCACAAATCCCCGACATCGACGGAAGAGCTTACCCGAAGGAACTGGCCGGGCAAGACTTATACCCCGATGGTATTCCAATTTATGCTGAGTCCGACCTTACTCAGATCATAAAGGACAACAAAGTTGACATCTGTGTTTTTTCTTACAGCGACGTACCTTATCCTCGCGTGATGAACGTGAGTGCTATCGTAAATGCTGCCGGAGCTAATTTCATGCTGCTGGGACCAAAAGACACAATGGTAAAAAGCACAAAGCCTGTAATTGCAATCGGTGCAACCCGTACCGGATGTGGCAAGAGTCAAACCTCTCGTCGCATTGTTGAATTACTCATGGCAAAAGGCTTAAAAGTTGTTGCTGTTCGTCATCCAATGCCTTACGGCGACTTGAATGCACAAAAAGTACAACGCTTTGCAACTGTTGAAGACCTTAAATTCCACAAATGCACCATCGAAGAGATGGAAGAATACGAACCACACGTTGTTCGTGGTAACGTCATCTATGCAGGAGTAGACTATGAGGCTATTCTTCGTGCTGCTGAGAATGATCCCGATGGTTGTGATGTAGTATTGTGGGACGGTGGAAACAACGACTTCCCTTTCTACAAATCCGACCTGACTATATGCGTTGCCGATCCTTTGCGCCCGGGTGCTGAAGTATCATACTATCCTGGTGAAGTAATGGCCCGCATCTCTGATGTTATCGTTATCAACAAAATCGATTCTGCTTGTCTGGATGATATTAATATCGTTCGCGACAATATCGCTAAGATTAATCCAACTGCAATTGTTATAGATGGTGCATCACCACTAACTGTTGACAAGCCTGAATTAATCCGCGGTAAACGTGTATTAGTTGTTGAAGATGGTCCAACCCTTACCCATGGTGAAATGAAGATCGGTGCCGGTGTAGTAGCTGCAAAGAAATTTGGTGCTGCCGAACTGGTTGATCCTCGTCCTTACACCACTGGTAAGTTAAGCGAAACGTTCCGCATCTATCCTAATATAGGTACACTGTTACCTGCAATGGGATATGGTGATGAGCAAGTTGCCGACCTTCAAACTACAATCAACAACACACCATGTGATGCAGTTGTTATTGCGACCCCTATCGATCTAAACCGTATTGTTAAGATTGATAAACCTACTGTTAAAGTTGGTTATGATCTGCAGGAAATCGGATTCCCGAATTTACAGGGTATCATTGACGATTTCGTTCAGAAGCATAATCTAAAATAATTTATTTTAAAGGCGATCATTATTGATCGCCTTTTTTATGAAATCCTTATTGTTAATGAGTGAACAACATAAAGGAAATACGGTTAAAGCTACGTTAACGCTTTAATTATTAATGAGAATTGTTGAAGAAAAGGTATTATATTTAGGGTTGAAAATTTGAGTAAATTATTGATGAAGCAATTTAAGAAAGCGAAACTAGTCTTTGAAGACGGAACGACCATGGAGGGTTACTCTTTTGGTTACGAAGGTTCCGTTTCGGGAGAAGTGGTTTTTAACACGGCCATGACTGGCTATCCCGAAAGTCTGACCGACCCGTCGTACAAGGGTCAAATCCTTGTACTGACTTACCCTTTGGTGGGTAACTATGGGGTGCCGGCCACCGATGTTGAACAAGACAACATGCTAACCTTCTTTGAATCAGAAAAGATTCATGTGTCGGGTTTAGTCATTGCCCAATACTCATTACAGTTTAACCACTGGAATGCAGCAAAGAGCCTGGGCGAATGGCTGACAGAGAACAAGATTCCCGGAATCTTTGGTCTCGACACACGTGCTATCACCAAAAAGATCAGAGAAAAAGGTGCCATGTTAGGAAAAATCATCGTCGACGATGTGGATGTAGATCTGTATGATCCCAACCTGGACAACCTTGTTGATCAGGTAAGCCACAAAGAACGCGTTGTTTATGGTAACGGAAAGTATCGTATCCTTTTAGTCGATTGTGGAGTGAAATTTAACATCATCCGCTATCTGTTGAAAGATGGAGATACTACTGTGATCCGTGTTCCATGGGATTACGATTTCAGTAAAGAAGAGTTCGACGGACTGTTTATCTCTAATGGTCCCGGAGATCCTAAAAAATGTGTTTCCACAATTGAAAATATTCGTCGTGAACTAGAAGGCGACCGTCCTATCTTTGGCATTTGTCTTGGGCACCAGCTCATGTCACTTGCTTCAGGAGCCGATACCTTCAAACTCAAGTTTGGTCACCGCAGTCACAATCAGCCTGTGCTGAAATGTGGCACCAAGAGAGCCTATGTAACCTCTCAGAATCATGGTTTTGCAGTAGACAATAATGCACTTACTCCAGGTTGGGAAGCTAACTTTATCAACCTTAATGATGGAACCAGCGAAGGAATACGCCATACAAGTAAACCTTTCTTCTCAACGCAGTTTCATCCTGAAGCCTCGAGCGGGCCAACTGATACAGCCTTTCTGTTTGATGAATTTTTAAATCTGGTAAAGAAGTGGAAAGACAAATAAAAAGAGTATTGATCCTTGGATCAGGCGCACTAAAAATCGGTGAAGCCGGAGAGTTTGACTACTCAGGTTCACAAGCGCTTAAAGCCCTTCGCGAAGAAGGAATTACAACAGTATTGATCAATC
>JAHEYR010000029.1 GCA_023251485.1 Bacteroidales bacterium | reverse complement strand
AGCACAGAGGGCCAGATTAAGCTATCCGCTAACCTTGCAGTATATTGTTTACAACGAGAGGGATGAAAAAATCCGCAAGAAGGAGTGGCATTTTCATCTGTATAATCCCATGCAGTTGTTGTTGGAAATAGAAAAAGAGGCCGTTGAATTAACTTATTCAAGAGAATTATCAAATGGCCTATTTAGAGATACAATCCGTAATTATCCTAAAGAAGTAATAAGAGAATTACTGATTAATGCTATAGCGCATAAACGCTACACAAGCTCCGGTGATATTTTTTTAGAAGTATATTCTGATCGGATCATTTTCACGAATCCGGGAGGTTTACCTTTAGGCATTTCTAAAGACAATATCTTACACGAACGGCAGAGGAGAAACCCTCATTTAATACAAATCCTTCACGATTTAAAATTGATGGAAGGCGAAGGCTCAGGCTATGATTTAATTTATGAAAAATTAAGTCTTGATGCTAAACCTTTCCCGGAACTCGAAAGCTCTTATAGCAAAATGGCAGTAACCGTTTATTCGGGTATAATCGATGAAGAAGCGTTATCAGTCATTGACTACATCAATAAAAACTTCCCTTTATCTCAAAAAGAATCCATCACTTTAGGAATTGTTGCCACTCGAAAGAAATTACTTTCCACTCAACTTTCGACAGCCTTACAATTAGCGCAGGAAGACAAATTGAAATATTGGCTGGGTAGTTTATTAGAAAAGAACATACTCATAAGCAGAGGAGTCAAAAAAGGTACAGAATATCTGCTCAATCCCGATTTATTTGCACAAGCAAAACTGAATCTGACCCCAAGTCTTAAAACCATTGAGCCTCATAAGCTGGAAGCATTGATTGTTGAAGACTTAAAGTACAATGGCAAAAGTAAAATGGCTGATATTCAAAAACGACTTAAAGAAGTGTATCCTAACGACATTCAGAAAACTGTTTATAAAATGGTTGAACAAGAAAATTTGAAAATCATTGGAGCCAAAAGAAACAGAATGTATGAAATTCAAAAAAAAATAAACGAGAAATAAAATTGGAAATAAATTAGCATAATATATTGATATAAAATGAATAAGCTTATTTTTTGACTTCTATTTTCGAAAACAAAAAACATGAGAGCAAAATCGAAGATATATCAAAAGTAGCTTATTAACCCGATAAAAGGCTAAAGGTAAAATAATTTACATAAACGTATAAGCAGTATAACAAAATACAATGTTGCGCAAAGGATAAGAACAAACTGGTTAAAATAATGCACGAATTCTGAAGATGTGGAGTATTCGTCAAATGTCAAAGACTATCTTAAAATAGGATTACTTCCTGCTTTTTGCGATAATGTTGCAATACCAGAAGCTATGAAAGGTTTTAAAGTGCTACTTAAAAAATTGATGTATATAATTAATTCTTAATATTATGACTTTAAAAAGAGAAAATATCATTGAAAATGAAGAAGAGTATAAACCTCTCTTTAATGATAAGAAGCAATCTAGAGCTCTAAAAACGGCTCTCGATACGAGAAAAGATGAATTAGCTGCAAAATAAGAACCAAATAGTATAAGATATGGAAACACTTATTAGCTGGATTAAAACAAAACTTTTCTCAAAAAAAAAGTACTCCACCCCGAAGCAACCTAAAAAAAAGAAGAAAACCTATTCAATAGAAGAAATAAGGAAAACTCAGAGTCAGGCTTATATGCCATGGTCAAAAGCTGAAGACGAAAAGCTGGAATTGCTGTTTTGTGAAGGCAAAAAAATTAAGGAGTTGGCATTAATATTTGAAAGAAAAGAAGGAGCTATAGAGTCGAGAATAAAGAAATTGGAGTTGAAGGAAAAATATCAATAAAATATTTGATAGATTTATCCACAATTCAAACGTAGAAGGACTCAATATACTGAGCAATGAAAATAGCTGGAAGGCCTTCAGAAGTACACAATTTCAATCAAAACAGCATCCCCTATTAAACTGATTAGAGTGTAATTGTCAGATAACGGGCCATTACGATTCAATTGACACCAATAAATTCACTGCATCATCATATTTAGCAATAATTTTATAATAGGATAGTCCTGAAGGCTCAACTCAACAAACCACTCTTCACCCCATCCAGCATCAAGCTCACATCGAGGCCCGGATTATTGAGCACAACGATATCACTGATATCGCCCATCACTTCGTCGATAATGCCAAAGTCTTTGGCTTCTTGTGCATTTAGGAATTTATCGCGTAGAAAGTAAGCTTCAATTTCTTTCCAGGTATGGCCGGTGTGTTTTCCCATCAGATGAAAGATCTGGGCTTGCAGACGCTCCTGTTCGTGGGTAGCGATCCTCACATCTTCAGTATAGCCTTGCGATCCGCCACCGGTGGGATGCATGTGAATAGTTGCATGTGGAAGAGCAAAACGCTTCCCCTTCTCCCCTGCGCTCAATAAAAAGGTCCCCATGCTGCCTGTAAAGCCAACCGAATAGGTCGAAACCGGAGCCGACATCATCTTCATGGTGTCGTAAATGGCTAACCCGCCATAGACTTCACCACCGGGACTATGAATGTAAAGATTGATGGCTCGCTTTGGATCTATGCTGTTGAGATACAACAACTGGGCGACAACGACATTGGCAACGGCATTGTTAATAGCGCCTCCCAAAAAAATAATGCGTTCTTTCAGCAAAAGACTATATATATCAAAAGCGCGTTCTCCCCCACCGGCATTGTCGATCACCATCGGTATTAGGTTGGCTTGGATCATGGTTTTTTGGTTTTAAATATTTGATGTACATCCTGTTGAAAAGCAACGTTATCCGGATTACTACAGATTCGTTGATATATTTCTTCAAATTCTGCTTTCAGTTGTTTCCGATGATACATTTTAACCACACGATAGGTCTTCTCCTGATAATATAGATCGCTTCGTAAGGGCGGATTTAATATCAGTCGGGCTTCAAACATCAACCGATGTAAAGGAGACAGCTTGTTTTGAAGATATGCTTCAATCAATCGCGCATTATTCAACGAAGTCATCATAGGTCAATGATTTTTCTTTAACTACTTCCCGCACTTTCTCCAGACATTTGTATTTCTGCACACTGGCCGTATGTTCGTTAGCATAACCCAATTTATGGATCAGCTTTTTCACCGGGACCTGCTCATAATAAAAAGCCCGGAGCAGATTCATGCATCGTTTTCCTGCATATTCCAGAAAGCGAAGCAGGCGTTGATCTTGAATGGATGGAAAATAATCATCAGGAATGGAAATACTGTTCTCCATCTCGCTCAGCGATATCGTGTTCCGACTCAGGTTGTATTTACGAATCCAGAGATGCTTTGAAACACCCAGTATATAGGCTTCTTCTGATGTGTGAATTTCAAGCCGTTTCTGAGATCTGTTTTCCAGATAAATGATCATGGCATCATGAAACAGATCCTTTGCATCGTCTAATGATCCACCCATCTTTTTCACGAATGTTGCCACCCTGGGAAAGACTTGCGTATAGATCTCCTCAATTTGCTTTTCCTGAGTGGTTGTATTGGCCCCGATTATAACTGTTTCAACTCTGTCCATAAAATAAACCGTTTATATTTATGTGCACCGAAAGTATGAAATATCACCCCAATATTGATCATTATTTCAAAAACTCAAAACCAGGCACTACGTTTATTGTAAAATCATCAACCACAAACTTGTCTGCTTGTGATAGAGTAACAATAGTACCTTCAGTGAGTTTATATGTTTTAAGGGCATCTATCAGACCGGAAAACTCTCGATCTCTATTGTCGGCATTCAATTTTAAACACACCTGTATCGCTTGTGATATAGAGCCTTTATCTAATACCAAAAAACCACATTCACCAGTTATTTTATCACATAGATAGATAGTTTTCATTCATAATGCAAACTATCTTCCATTACAAATGAAAACTATTCTATGAACGTGAAATAAGTATTCTTATATTTGTAATAACGACTTGATTTTGAAATGAAACGATTTGAAAAGCTTGTGGTTATATGGATGAGCGTTATCTGGATGTATAATTAACCATCCATTTGATGCCGAATTTATCCGTCAGAGAGCCATAATAATCGCCCCAGAACATATCCTGCATGGGCATCTCTACCTCGCCGGCTTCTGATAGTTTGGCAAATAGTGTGTCGGCTTCCTTACGAGAATCGGGATGGAGTGAAATATAAACATTATTTCCCTTATTCAGCTTAAATCCCATTGACTCGGGCGCATCCGTCCCCATAAGTAAATGACCACCGAGGATTGGAAGGGCAACATGCATTACCAGATTTTTGTCCTCTTCCGCAATAGGTGGCATTCCTTCCATAGCAGGGATTTCACCAAATCGGTTGATCTTCCCATCCAGGAATTCGCCTCCGAAAACTGATTTATAAAAGTTAAACGCTTCTTCTGTGTTGCGCGTGAAATTGAGATAAGTGCTTGTCTTTGACATGACTTCAATTTTTAATCATTTATGTTCACTTGATTTATCAGAGTCCTACAGTATTGGATTTATTTATTTTCTGAACACATTGCATTCATTCGCTTTTGCAGTTCTTCAAACGAAATATCTTCGATATGTGTCAATATGGTCCATTTGTGTCCAAAAGGATCAATAAGGGTTCCTGAACGATCACCATGGAACTGATCTTTTACTTCCATTTCGCCCGTCACTGTTGCCCCAGCCTGAAGTGCTCTGGCATAAACAGCATCTACATCTTCAACATACAAACAAAGTGATACAGCGGTGCCGCCGAGTGTTTGTGGACTTAGATTTCCCCATTGATCATTCTCTTCAGCTAACATAATCTTTGAATCGCCTATCTCTATTTCGGCATGACCAATGCTTCCATCGGGCATTGTGATTCGTCCGATTTCTTTTGCGCCAAATGCTTTTTTGTAAAATTCGATGGCTTCAACCCCTCCTTTAACATTGATATATGGGGTGAGTGTATGGTAGCCGTCTGGAATTGCTTTTACTTTTGATGTCATAGTTTGTTTTAAATGAATAAAATTCAACAGCTTACATTTATCTTAGTTCGTTCATCGGGTATTCCGTTTAATCCGCCTGATACGCTTTCTTCAATACGTTCAGATCAATCTTTTTCATTTGAAGCATGGCTTGCATCACCTTGCCTGATTTATTAGGATCGGGGTCACTCAACATTTCCAACATTTGATTTGGAATGATCTGCCACGATATACCAAATCGATCTTTAAGCCAGCCACATTGTTGAGCCATTTCGTCGCCACCTTTTGAAAGGGCTTCCCAATAATAGTCGACCTCTTCCTGCGTCTTACAGTTCACAACGAACGATATTGCCGGATTAAAATCATAGGGAAGTTGCATATGACTATCCATGGCAGTAAATTCCTGTCCGTTGAGTGAAAACCTGCCATGCACAACTCCCCCTTCCGGTCCTACACCAGCTTCATAGTGTTCTAGCTGAATAATCTGTGAATCCTTGAATACCGAGACATAAAAATTGATAGCTTCTTCAGCCTTTTTATGCTGTTCGCCTGCAAACATAAAACAGGGTGTGATTTTTTGTTTCCGCTCTAGAAGTATCAATTGCCATGACACGCCAAATTTATCCTGAATCCATCCATATTTCTCACTGAAGGGGTATTTGTCAAGTTTCATCATAACCGTTCCGCCATCAGAAAGCTTCTCCCACAGCCTATCGATTTCTTGCGGAGTGCTACAATTCACAAAAAATGATATGACAGGCGTTATCTTGTAGATCGGGCCACCGTTTATGACAGCGAACGCCTGCCCTTCTAGCTGAAAGGAAACAGTCATCACCTTACCTTGTTGTTGTCCGGCGACTTTTGCCCCATCGGCATTATAACGAATAACGGATTTAATACGCGCGTTTTCAAATATGGATGTATAAAAATTCGCGGCTTCTTCAGCTTCATGATCAAACCACAGGAATGGCATAATCTCATGAAGTTCAGTTCCTTTTATTTTTTCACCGGGTCGTGATATATTTTGAGTATCCATGATTTAGGGTTTTATTTAAAAAAGGTGTATTGATAAACAAAGTTCGTTTATTGTAGTTTTAACCAAAAATACAAATAACAAGAATTTAAGAAAAAAAATTCTCTATAAACTTGGGAAAGACAATTAGGAACAGGCTTCTTCCAATGGTTATTGTGCAGCTCAGAAAACTAATCACTATGGATATAAACTACATAGTGTCTGTGGATTAAGTGATGCTATTCATTCTTTCAACTTGACTAAGGCTTCTGTCCATGACATACATTATTTACAAGAAATTAAGAATGAGCTGTTTAATTCTACACTAATTGGAGACAGGGGATATCTTAGTGCCCCTATTCAATTGGATCTTTTTGAAACATCTGCCAATTTTTGTATTGCCTGCTCCTCTTATTCCAGCTTGTGCTAAAGTGGAATGTCGGTTGCAGCTAACAACAACCAATTCTTTGAAATATTTAAAACTCACTAAATGGCAAACCCTAAGGCTTCCGCTTTTTTCAAACTTTCGGAATTAAGTATATCGTCCTTTGCAAAAAAACCGGGAGCTGTAATAATGCCACTATCCCGCCACTTCATTTGGTTAGCTATTAGCCGGTAGGATGCAATAATTCCATCAAAACCTGACTCAATCTTATCTCCTGAACAAACCAGCAATGCACATTCTTTAATCTTCAGGCTTCGATTTCCAATCATAAATGAAAAGAACTTATCAATTGCTGCTTTTAATTGTGAAGGAAAAGAATACCAGTATAATGGCGTTGCAAATACGATCATATCAGCTTGTTCCACCATAGGTGCTAATGAATTAAAATCGTCCTGAAAAGAACATGCCGTACCTTTAGAATAGCAGGTCATACAATTTCTACAACCTTTGATATTTTTATCGGCAGTTGTAAATTTCACTGCTGTGTGTCCTGCCTTTTGAGCTCCTGCAATAAATGCGTCGGCTAATTTATCGCTATTACCCCCTTTCCGGGGGCTACCTGTTAACACAAGAATATTTTTAGACATATCCTGATTTTTTAATTTTAGTGATTATACCACATTGAACTTATAATGCTCGTTCTAAGATTTTTTCGACAATATCCAATGTCATGTCCCCTGTCTCTGAAAGAGCTGTCAGACCATGAGCTTTAAGCTGTCCAATGATAACCGGAATCTTATCAGCTTCTATTCCATATTGAGAAAGACGCGTTTTAATACCCAGGTTTTCGAAGAAATCTCTTGTCTTTGCGATTGCCAGATCTATCTTTTCATTGTCACTTCCTTACAAAATGCGTGTTGGATTGTAAAAATCGAAATTAAACATACGTCTTCCTTTATTTTATTTCATGTTTTTGTTTTGCTTTGAATGAATGATTTAATGAGATATCTTTTCTGATGGATAAAACCATCATGTCCCTTTCATTCATTACACGGTACAAAAATAGTTTGGATTATCAGATACGTTTTTGTTTAAATTACAGGTATTTGTATCTCAATTACTGATTTGATTGAAGCCTACTATTTGTTTTTCTTTTCCTAACTAAAAGAATATTAATTTTACACATCATTAAAAAGAAGCATTATGGATGACATAATTAGGTTGGATGAGGTGTCTCAGTACAATGAGTTGATAGGAGTAAAAAACATGCACCCCCTGGTAAGTGTTATCGATTTTTCTAACGTGAAGCCTATACAACATCTCAAGAAGTATCTGGGCTTTTATGCAATTTTTCTGAAAGACACCAAATGCGGTGATATAAGATATGGACGTAATATATACGACTACAAGGAAGGTACGCTTGTATTTATAGCTCCTGGACAAATTATGGATATTGACGGCAAAGGAGAATATATTCAACCAATGGGTTGGGCTTTGTTGTTCCATCCTGATTTAATACACGGGTCTTCACTTAGCCAGAATATTAAGAAATATACTTTCTTTTCTTATGAGGTTTGTGAGGCTCTACACATATCAGAACAAGAGAGACAAATTGTAATTGACTGTTTAAATAAAATAGATATTGAATTGAGACATGCGATAGACAAGCATAGCAAAAATTTGGTTGTCGCCAATATCGAATTGTTGCTTAGTTATTGTGTTCGGTTTTATGACCGCCAATTCATTATGCGTAACAAATTAAACAATGATATATTGGTTAGATTTGAAAAATTGCTTGACAGTTATTTTGAAACAGATAAACCACAAACATTAGGATTGCCGACTGTAAAGTATTGTGCAGGTCAGCTTTTTCTGTCTTCAAATTATTTTGGTGATTTGATTAAAAAAGAGACTGGAAAATCGGCTCAGGAACATATACAGTTAAAACTACTTAATTTGGCTAAAGAAAGAATATTCGACACGACCAAATCAATTAGTGAAGTTGCTTATGAATTAGGCTTCAAGCAGCCTCAAAATTTCAGCCGATTATTTAAAAGTGAAATTGGTTTAACCCCAAATGAATATAGATCATCAAATTAAACCAGCTTGTTCGTGAAAAACGATATAATAAATGAGAAGGTGATGAAAATGAGTTTAGGAATTGTTGTTTTTTTTATTGCTATTTTTTGCAATTCTTGTAATGATTTGAACCCAAATAAAATGAAAATCAATTATGAAAGCATGATGATTAGAATCGCAGAAATTGAAATAGATTCTGCATATCTTGAGGAATACATCTCTATTCTTAAAAAAGAATCTGAAGTTTCTATTCGACAGGAATCAGGTGTAATATGTATATATCCCTTCTTTCAGAAAGGAAAGCCAACACAGATCAAGCTTTTAGAAATTTACGCAAGTAAAGACGCTTATGAATCCCATTTGCAGACTCCACATTTTAAACACTATAAGACAGCTACGTTAAAAATGGTTAAATCGTTGAAATTAATAGACATGACCGCGATTGATGCTGAAACCATGCCCGAAATTTTCAAGAAGATTAATCATTAAAAAAATTTAAGGTGTAAGCGGGTTAAAATGAACGTAAGCAGGTTGTCGCATAATTCATCCTATAGCTATTCAATAAGATGAGTGCGTTGTCCAGCAGTCTGATTGTATTTGTTCATACTCGAGTATATGTTGCTAAACAACGCTGATCCAAAATATTAAAGTGTACTTATTTAAATTACTGGTATTTGTATCAACAATTCCAGATTTTGAAAATAAGCATCCCGTTAGGGATGCCTATCGGATGTATTTACGTATAACCCGTTAACCTTTATTAACTCAGCAAATGGTATAAACTACGATGGGAATCCAACCGTTTGACCAAATAGCACCCGCTGATCTTGGCTCAAGTTTAACTTTTCTGTAAGGACAGGTTTATTGCAGTTATGAAACCATGCGGCTAACCCTTGGGAAGCTGCGAAAAGATAAACGTTACCCGCAATAATACCTGTATCTACAAAATAATACGACTTTTGAATATCTGTATCTATCAGTCCTGGTTCCTTATGGCCTGAAGTATTTACAAGTTTGTCAATATTGGCGACATAAATAAGACGAACAGGAGCTTTAACTCCACTATCAAACTTAGCCTGAGGTTGTCCGATGGCAAACTGCCTGAAATCGCCCGCAATAATTGGGACTAGCACATCATTAAACGGGTCGTACTTATAGATCCCTTCTTCCAAAGCAGTATAAATGTCTATTTCCTGGGAATTACTGGCAGATGCTGCAGTCCTTCCCGAAACTTCAGAGGAACCTTTTTTACGATTAACTCCGCAAGCAGCCCAAAGAAGATTTGAAAGAATTTGTAATGGTAGTTTTTTATCACTTATCTCCTTGATAGTTTTTCTGTTTTCAAAGGCTTGAAATGCCAGTTCAATTTTATCGAACTTAGGTTCTGGTAAACTTATTTGTTGGAGATCTTTTTTAGGACTACATCGATTTTCAGTATTCATAAACTTAGCTTTTTAGAAAATTAATAATAAGAGTAATTTTAATATTCAATAATTTATTTTTTCAATTTCGTACATAATTCATTTTCGTATTTTTCTTATTTATTGCTGAGAACATACTTTAATGGACGTGTTTATAAGTTTATTGTGCTTTCTATTTTCCATTAATAGCATTGAAGATTCTTTTCGGAATAATACGAGAAGCATTTTTTAATACTTTCACTTGTCCTACAGCTATTTCAAAGTTGTCATTCATTAAGTTCCTCATCGTTTCTTTGGCTACTATTTCTGGTTTAATACCATTATTAGTGTCCCGCGTTTTTTCCTAACACCTTTCTCCAAATCGGTATCTACGATTGGCAGAGCAACTTCAAATACCTTTATGCTATCGTTCCTCAATTGATGACGAAGTGACTTAGTAAAGGATTGCATGGCATATTTTGTTGCACAATATACCGGCATTCGTGCATGAGGAACATAAGCTAAACCAAAAGTAATATTAATGATGGCCGCCATTTGTAAGTACTAATACTTCAGTATTTACTGTAAGTCACTTTTTTCATCACGAAGTACATTAATATTATTTGTCGTGGCAAATATATTTATTTTATTTGTCACAACAAACAATTTATGTATTTTTGCCACTTCAATTTTTAAATTAAAAAATGAATATAAGGAGCTTTATAATGAGTTACCAAAATTGGTTACAGATTGGATCAAAGAGATGGCCCCACTCTTCAAGCTGAAAAATATATTAACTTTGCTACTATAGCTGCAATTGAAGATTTTGAAACATTGGAAGGCCTAATATTTTTTGCGACCACGGATGTAATGTCGGAACTTGTCTCTTGGCTTCATTTTGATACTAATGACCCAGATGCAGTTTCTGTACCGTTTGGGTCAGGATACGCTTGATAAGTCATGCTTGACAGGAACGAAAGACTGGGAAATAATTAAAGCACGAATAATAAATGATGGAAATCAATCTGGAAAACATTGTCAATCATAGAATTGCTACACTTGCCACTTTAGTTAAGAGGCAAGTGTATAAGATAATTGCAGAAAAAAAAATAGAAATTACTCCGGAACAATGGGTTGTGATGTACTATTTGTGGCAGGAAGACGGGCTTTCTATAGGAGAAATTGCCAGCAGATCAAAAAAAGATTTTGCCAACATTACAAGAATTGTTGACAGATTGAAAAGTCAGGGTTATGTTACTAAAAGAAAAAACAGAAAGGACGGACGTAGTTATAATGTATTCATGCTTTCGAAAGCGGATGCTATTAAAAATGATATCCAGAATTGCTGGATACAAACCTCTGACATTGCTCTTGATGGAATAAGTGAATCAGAACAAAAATATCTATTGGAAATATTCGATAAAATTGAAAACAATCTACTACGTACATGACAAAAATTGACAACACTCTTTAAATTTCTCTACATCATTAGAGAACAGAGTATTTGTAAGAAAGGTTAAACGGATCAGTTGGAATAATTGAGGAGTATTTATCATCCTAAAATAAGTTGATCATTGATATAAACTATTCCATACAAGAACTCATAATGAAGTAAAACTAACAATGAAAAAATCTATCTTGTTTTTGGGTATTTCAATTCTTTACTATTGGAGATAGAATACTGTGTTAATATATAAATTTACAATATTAATGTCAATTTATAATAACATGCAATAATTGACACTTGCATTAAAATCAATCTCAAACATCACCGTCACTTCTCAAAATGTAAAAACATTCTATTAGCACCTCTTACAACCTCCAAAATTTATGCTTTGCGGAAAACACAAGCGCCCGGATATTTGTTTTTAAAAATCAGGAGACAGACACAAACGATTACTTACCGCAAAAAAGCCATTCTAAGCCCTCACCAGAGACCGAAACACAAAACACAGTCACTAATACCACAACCGCATCAAGTGCTCTAAAAAATGCCTCAAATTAAATTTTGCACACAAAAACAATTTTGAGCACAAAATAACCGACAGGAGATTTCTATTTACAGTAAAATACACGATAAAACAGGACTAAGTGCTGCTTTTCAGCGCTACCACTGGCTCTTGGCAATTTCACGTAGAGGTGTAGGGGGTGTAGGGTGATTATTAGTAACATGTATAGTAAATATTATTCAGTGAATAATGATTTATATATATAGTACCCCTATTAGGGGTAGCCCTACACCCCCTACCTCCCTACGTAAAAGAAAATCAAATTCTAAATATTTTAATCCGCTCAACGTCCAGTCTATTTCACACCATAAAACTGTATATCACTAATTTACAACTCACGCCAACTTCTTTTTATGAACCATCGGCCAGACGAGATAATCAGTTCGATATCGCTAAAATCACAGAATTCAGAAATCGTAACAGCTGCTTTTTGTGCCCAAAACAGCATTAAAAACACCAAATAAGTGCGTTTTTAGGTATATTATTATCTGTTTTTTAACCATTCCATAATCACCTTTTACAACATTCCTGTTTTAAAATCAATTTGATTTTTATGACTCAAAATAAATAATTTCATGTGTAAAAATCAAATTAAAACATCTAGTGATTTTGATTACATGAAGCATTGGAAGAACATTGATCAGACCAAATGCCTGAAAGATGTAAGTTGGTTTCAGCCTACACCTGCCATCTTTCTCGACTTTTTTAAACAGTTCAATGTCCCTCGCTCTGCTAAGATCATCGTGCATCAGGTGTAAAACGAATCGGGGCAGATGTCGCTACTTTAGTGTTTATCAATGTAAACATTCAATTCGTTATGCCATGCATCGGGTTCATACGTCTTGGGGATCGTCTCTTCCTCAAACAACAAATCGACCAGATAGCGTGGCTTTTTCCCTCCATTAAACATCGATTTAATACACGAGATACAATAGACCACCACGTCTTCTGAAGGCATCTCAGACGCCCGCTTTTCCATTTGTTCTATTACTTTCTCGGTAGGGATAAGGCCATAGAAGCTATCACCACAACAGGTGCTTTTCGTTCGGGTGTTCTTCGGTTCGACCAGTGTGATGTTCATCTTGTGCAATATCGTCCTGATGGCACGATGCACTTTTTCATTCTCGCGCGTGGGACAAGCATCAAGAATCGACATGCGCTGACCCTTATAATCGGGAAAGCTGAAAGAATCGCTTTCGGCTAAGATCTCCCATAATGAAATGGTTGTGGTGTTGTGATAATCTTTCGAAAATCGTTTGTCACAGCCCGGACAGACATTTATTATTTCGGTCGCTGATGCAAACTGTGGATCCCGACGACAGCATGTCATCAGTTTATCCATTTCACCTAAATTCGCATTTACTACTGCATGTAGTTTCTCGACTAATTCGGGTTTATATAAAACCAAAGCGCAGCCTGGTGCAAAGACTTTGTTGAGCATAGTTGTTTTATTGAGCTTTTCTCGATTTTAAATTACAAGTATTCAGTCGTCAAAGATACAATAAACGCTGCATCGTTGAAATGCCGGTTGCATACGAAACAGAATTTTAAGCCATACAAACTGCAATGGTTAACCCGAGAATGCTGTTCAGATACGGATATTGAGTAAATTTGCTCAAACCATTGAATATTTTCTACATCAAGGTTAAATAATATTCCGTAAAGAAACGATTACAATAGCAAATACAACATTTATAAAATGTATCCAAACCTGATTAAACATATCAGAAGATATGTAGAGCTTGATGATTCTGATATCCAGACTGTTTTAAAGTTTTGTAAACCAATACATTTAAAGAAAAAAGAGTATTTGCTTAGCGAAGGGCAAGTTTGCAAAGGCAATTATTTTGTAGAGAAGGGCTGTCTCCGAATGTTTTTTATCAACGACAAAAATGCTGAACAGATAACGCAGTTTGCACTAGAAACATGGTGGATAGCCGATTACTTCAGTTATATTGATCAAACGCCAACAGAATATTATATTCAGGCAATTGAGAAGTCAGAGATATTATCCTTAGACCATCAAATGCAGGATCATCTATTCAACGAATTACCGCAAATGGAACGGTATTTCAGAATGGTATCGCAGAAAGCGGTGGCCGCCTCGCAGGTAAGGATAAAATTTATATACGACTTATCCAAAGAAGAACGGTATCAACAATTTAGCACAGCTTTCCCCGAGTTTATACAACGGGTTCCCCAATATATGTTAGCATCATTTCTAGGCCTTACACCAGAGTATGTAAGTGAATTAAGGAAAAAAAGATGATCGGGTTCATTTCTTAAACTGGTTTAATTTTTCCAGCATCGAGAATGAATAATTTTGTCGCTCATTTAAACTGTTTACATAATGAGAGAATCTGTAACACTTACCGAAAAGTTTTTTGAAGTAATTAATCACGAGGGGGTAGTATCAATTGTGTCGTGGGGCCAAAATGAGCCACACATCGTCAACACATGGAATTCATATCTTCACGTAACGAATGATGAACGGATTTTGATTCCGGCTGCAGGCATGCATAGTATAGAAGCTGACTTGGCAAAGAACGATAAAGTGAAGTTAACCATGGGAAGTAAAGATGTTCAGGGACTTTTTACGACCGGAGCTGGTTTTAGAATTGAAGGAACGGCCAAACTTCTGGCAACGGGAAATGACTATGAACTGATGTTTAATAAGTTTCCTTTTTTAACCAGGGTCTTAGAAATTACGATTACCACGCTGAAGCAAACCCTCTAGGATTTTTTAATTTATCCTCTTTTTTCAAAGCATTTTATGGACACCACCACAAAGCGTTCATGTAGTTTAGACAACTACTGCATGAACGCTTTGTGATATTCATTCATACGCAAAACACAGATAGACAAAGTACAAGTTGAGAACCTTTGCCGAAATAATCAAGCACACTTAGTTACAAACCTTAGCCCGACCATGGTCGTATAACAACCCTATACTTACCCTAAACAGGCCATCACTCCCTGATGTTGTCGAGAGCTAACCCTAATGTACTTCAACCTTAGTCCTACTGCTGGAATCGAAACAGGATAGCATCACCCTACGACCATCTACCAAACGAATTTAGCTCCGATGGTAGATTTAGGGTAATAATTGGGGAAGATTTCCCTAAGTATATTCATAATTAAACTTCAATACTAACATCTGATTATATGATACTTATTATAAAGACTTGCATTTTAATGTAATTTCATGTGTTATTTATTTCATAAAAACGCCTTATCTATACCCATTCTAAATAACGCGTTGTAAATTTGTATATTCTTATTAACAATCCATTTTAACAAATCAAATTTACAATTATGAAAAAGTTAGCTGTAATTTCGATCACTCTATTATTAGTTATGGCAATTGGCCAAGTCCAAGCTACAACGGCAATAGATGTAACAAAAAAGGATAAGAAAAATGAGCGCAAAGAGCTACGAAAACTGGACTTGAGTTACGTGAACAGTTTGACGATGGCTAATTTCAAAAACGACATAGGTAAGGGCGCTGTCTCTGAGGTAAAATGGAAAAAAGTGCTGGATTTCACCAAAGCAGATTTTATCAAAGACGGACAAAAGAGAGAAGTATATTATGATGAGGATGGTCTATTAGTTGGATCTTCATCCTATGTATCTTTCACCGATCTACCACAAAGAGCACAGAACTATATTGAGAAAAGATATGGTGACTATGCAATCGAACAAATTATCGACTTTATCAATAATTTAGGTGACAGATCGCCGCTCATCCTTTGTGGATATGAACTAACCGATAAAGACAATTACTTTATCCAACTGACGAATGGAGAAAAGAAACTCATCCTTTACGTCGACATGAAAGGGAATGTCTCCTACTTTAAACACTTATAGCGTTTAACACGTTAAGGTCGTTTTTTCGTAACAGATTTTTTATTTGTATGGTCAAGATAACATGAACTGCTTCAATAATCTATAATCACAAATAACCACTAAAATCATGAAAAAGTTATCATTAATAATCGGAACTTTTTTGCTGTTATCAGTGGCATTAGTAAATGCACAAACAACAATGTATCTGGCAAATAAAATAATTAATAAAACGTTAAAGCATGAAAACAGGGTTGAAAAGAAAACGTTAAGAAAACTCAAGAGAGTTGATTCAAATGACATAAGTAGTCTTGATTTTAAAACGAATTTTGGCACCAATCCTGATGCTGTCTGGGCAAGGACTTCATATTTCAAGGAAGCTGCAGCCTTTAACGATGCACATAAAACAGCAATAACCGATGATTTCGAAGAACAGCTGGTTGGAAAGAACAGTCCTAAATCAGCAGATAATGTTCCAATCAATGAGCAAAAGTATCTCACCCAAAACAAAAGTGAATTTGCCGTTGGAATGGTTCTCTACAATGAAGTAACTGATGTTGATAAGTTACTCACTCAATCTGAAACTGCAGATAAACACATGCTAGAACTCGCAAAAGGGGATAAAAAAAGCGCGTCACAAGCGATCCCTGTAGGTGGAGTTACTTTTTATAAACCAGTGAAATAAACAAAATTTCTATCTTAAGTTACTTAAGGAAGAGAAGGACATCTCATTCAAATCGTGGAGATGTCCTTCTTTTTTTATGTCATAAAATGATAACGTCATTTCGACCGTTTGGGCGAAATCTGCTTATCGTTGTTTGTATTTAAATAGGAGATTCCTCCCAGAAGATCGGAATGACGGCTTTGGTTGGAGTGAAAAACGAGTACTCTCCATCTTTTCTGACTGATTCTTTATTTAACTGATGATAAATCCTGTCCGAATAATTACTTTTGCAGTATTAAATTTTCATGATTAGCAAGATTAGAAATCCTGTGTATCTGAGGATAGTATTGCCTGAATATTATAAAAAAGTAATTTAATGAAAGAAGTGAATTTAAGCATCAATACCGAAAGCTGTATCAAATGTGGCAAATGTGTAAAGGTTTGTCCTTCAAAGATTATAAAACAAAGTAGTAAGGATGCGCCAGCAATGGTAGAAAGCTCGAAAGGGTGTATCTCGTGCGGTCATTGTGTGGCTGTTTGTCCTACAACTTCGGTTATTCATTCTGAGTTTCCGGCAGAGAAGGTTCACCCGATAGATTATGCGCTTTATCCTACTGCTCAGCAGATGATGTTGCTGATCAATGCCCGCCGTTCAAACCGTGTGTTCTCTACCAAACCGGTTCCGACAGCCTCATTAGACCTGGTTCTTGAAGCCGGACACCGTGCCCCTACTGCCAGCAACCAGCAACAAGTCGGATTCACGCTGATCACTGAGCCCGAACACATCAGGATGATCATAGATTTCACGGTTTCAACTTTTGATGAAGCAGCAAAAAAATTGAAGAATCCATTTCTAAAACCGATCTTAAAAAGAACGATGCCCATGGCGTATCGTTATCTACCTGTTTTAGAACGCATGAAGAATGAGCTGCAAAAAGGCAACGATCCTATTTTACGAAAAGCCACGGCAGTCATCCTGATTCATAGTCCCAAATCCAATAGCTTTGGTGTTGAAGATTCGAACCTTGCTTATCAGAATGCCTCTTTAATGGCCGAAACACTCGGCATTAGTCAGTTTTACACCGGTTTTGTCCTTATGGCGATTCGTCAAGACAAAAAAGGCAAGCTGGCCAACTTATTAGGAATCGATGGGAAAGTATGTGCAGGTATGGCGTTGGGAATGCCGCAATTCAGATATCCGAACTACATTGATAGAAAAGATATTAATGTAAAGAAGCTTTAGAATTGTAAAACGATCATTGACAATAAATATCCGAAGGCTTTGTCAGCTTTAAGTATTACTTTTGTCGATACTGTAAATATTGAATGATCTATTCAGAATAGCCTTCCAAAACTTCATCCCAGACGATATCATCTATGCTTCCAAAAAAGAAAGAACATCCAAAAGAAAAATCGAGATTGCATCAACGAAATAAACATCGTGAGCGTTATGATTTCAAACTACTGATCGAAAGTAGTCAGGAACTGGCTCAGTATGTTAAGCCTAATATTTATGGTGATGAATCGATTGACTTTGCGAATCCGGAAGCGGTGAAGATGCTCAACAAGGCTTTATTGAAATGCTATTATGACATTGAAAACTGGGACATTCCGGAAGGTTATTTATGCCCACCGATCCCCGGAAGAGCTGATTACATCCATCACATAGCCGATCTATTGAGCGGTAATAACTATGGCAAAGTCCCAACCGGAAATAATATAAAATGTCTCGACATTGGTGTTGGTGCGAATTGCGTTTATCCCATCATCGGCAACAAAGAATATGGCTGGTCGTTTATTGGCTCCGAAATAGATGCTTCGGCTATTGCATCTGCTAATCAGATCATTGATTCGAATCCACAGTTAAAAGATCAGATCGAAATCAGATTGCAAAATCAACCCAACGACATTTTCTTTGGAGTCATTCGGAAAGATGAATTTATCGATCTTTCTATTTGTAATCCGCCCTTTCATTCCTCATTAGCAGAGGCTCAGGCAGGCACTTTAAGAAAGCTGAACAACCTGAACCCGGAGAAGGTGACCGAGCCCGTTCTGAACTTTGGAGGTCAAAACACTGAGTTGTGGTGCAAGGGAGGAGAAGAAAAATTCGTTCGCGATATGATCAGGCAAAGCAGACTCTTCTCTGACACCTGTTTATGGTTTTCAACGCTGGTTTCTAAACAATCGCATCTCAAGAGTATCTACGAGGCATTAGAAACCGCAGAAGCTGTTGAAATAAAAACCATTCCAATGGGACAAGGCAATAAATCGAGCCGGATTGTGGCCTGGACATTTCAAACCAAAGAATTACAGCAAGAATGGGTGAAAGCCAGATGGAACGTGGTGTTGTAACTTTTTTTTAACGCTCCATCGCGCTTTTCTGATCAGGAAATATCGAAAAGATAGTAGCAAATCCAGACACATCAAAGATCCCCTGTATAACAGGCTGTAGATTACACAGCTTAAGTTGTCCTTTGATAGCCTTCATTTTCTTTAGTGCTATCAAAAAAACGCGTAAACCAGAACTGCTGATATAGTTTAGTCCGGAACAATCGAGAATGATCTTGGTATTTCCTTCTTCAATCACTTCCATTACCGACTTTTCAAATTCATTAGAACTAGTGGCATCGATTCGTCCTTCTATAGTGACTATGGTGTAGTCGTTTGAAGAGGTAACTAGTACATTCATTATCCTATATTTTTAGTGAGTATTAAATAGTTCTTGTTTTCTTTTCGCTGGTATTCAACCTTATTCATCACTTTTTTAATCAGAAATATTCCTAATCCGCCTACGGGTCGCTCTTCGGCTGACAGGGTGATATCGGGTTCTGCGTTAGAGGTAGGATCGTAAGCATGCCCATCGTCAATAATTGAAATAATGAGTTCGGCGCCGATCTTTCTGAAAACGATCTCAATGGAATGTTTGCCTTCATCGTCATATCCATACGAAATGATATTGGTTAAAGCTTCTTCCAGAACCAAATTAAGTGAGAGGACTAAAGGCATCTGAAATGCCCACTCCTCCCCCAGCTCTTCTAAAAAGACTTCGACACGGGTCAATTCAGCGATCTGATTATCAACCCACAAAACGCGATACATCGTTTCTTTATCCATTGTAAACTATTGTCATCATTGTGATATCGTCTGACTGGGTGTGTCCTTTAACGTGCTCGGCCAGTCCTACTTCCATGTTATGAATGAGATCACGTGGGGAAGCCTTTACGTTTTCACCGATTACTTTCATCAGGTTATCTTCGCCAAACAGCTTATTCTCTACGTTTTCCGCTTCACTCACACCATCGGTATATAAGAAGATCTTATCACCCGGTGCAAGCTGAAGTGATAATTCACCATAATCGAAGTCTTCAAACAGACCGACAGGTATATATTTTGTCTTTTCAAACATAATAACATCACCATTTCCTCTGATTACTACAGGCGGATTATGACCGGCATTTGAATAGCGCAACTCGCCGGTCGCCAAATCAAGCACCCCCAAGAAGAAGGTAACAAACATGCTGGATTCATTATTGGAGGATAACGATTTATTCAGGGTGCTTACAATGACAGAAGGCGAAATCTCCTTATCAGAGATAGAACGAACCAGGGTGCGTGTGACGGCCATAAACAATGACGCAGGAACCCCTTTACCCGATACGTCACCAATGGCAAAACAGAACTTATTTCCGTCGATGACAAAGAAATCATATAGATCACCACCCACCTCTTTAGCCGATTTCAAGACAGCAAAAACATCGACCTGTGGAAGATCGGGAAAAGGTGGAAAGATATGCGGGATCATAGCCATCTGGATCTCGCTTGCTATGCGTAATTCGCTTTCAATCTTTTCTTTAGCAGCGGTAGTATCTTTCAAGCTCACAATATATTCAGCCAACTCTTTTTGCATATATGAAAAAGAATTATACAATTCCTTCATCTCATCCTGGGTCTTGATCTCCGGCAACTGTACATTAAAATCACCCGCGGCAATTAATCGTGCAGAGTCGGCAAAGTGTTTAAGTGGCGATGTAAGCTTTCGAATGATCTTCACTGTAAAAAGCGATAGCAGAAACAATCCGACGACAATAAGACAGATCAGGATTATATTGATCTGGTGTAACGAAGCAAACATCTCGCTTTCGGGATAGATCACACCGATAGACCAGTGACTTGAGGGGAGTCCTTTATAATTTATCCATAATTTACCCGGATGCCATTTGCTCTTGAAATCGGCTGAAGCAAAGTTGCCTCCTCCTTTAATCATTTGTCGTCCAATATCGCGCATACCCGGTTGGTTATTCTCCTTTGCAATGGTGAATATACTCTGATTCATTACGTAATCTTTGTTGGGATGGGTAATGATAGTACCATTCTGAGAGATGAGAAAAGCATAGCCGGTTTTAAAGATCTTTACCGTCGACATGATTTTAGTAAGCCATTCGAGAGAGATATCGATTGTTACTACTCCTGAAAAGGTTCTCTCTCTCTTTTTATATGTGTAAAACGGAACCGAATAGGTCGTCATCAGCATATTACCACCCCCTTCATCAAAATAGGGCTCTGACCAATACGGTGTTTGAGTCATCTTCGGAATCTGATACCAGTCCATGAATGCATATTCGTAGTTCTCGTTTCCAAGCATTGTCGAACGGATTTTGCTTCCCTGTCGAAAGACATAAGGTGCGTAAAACATACCCTTATCAGGAAAATAGTTAGGTTCATATGAGATGCTCGATCCACAGATATTCTTATTATTCTTGAGAATTGATTTCAGAAAAGGAATAAGCGAGTCGCGATCAAGGAAAGATGATTCAAGCATCTTTGCCACAATCTCAGGGATCCGCTCTTCCGTATTCAGAACCAACTCGATTCGATTAACGGTGTTATTGGCTAATGCTACTGCATTTTCTTTGGTTGTTTCCTGTATAGTGCTTCTCGTAAAATAATAGTAGATGGAAAAAGTCACCAGAAAAAGACCAATACAAAACAGTAATACATAACTAATGATATGCGAAGAGAGCGTGTGTGTTTTCATACAATCATATATTCAGTGCTATTTTAGCGGTTGGTAAAAATCAGTGAATGTGTATTTCGGTTTGATCCTATTACGACTATATAAGATATTAACGGCTTCTAAAAAGTCTGCTTCCTTCAGCTCACCAGTCTTCACACCCTTATTACCAGGGCGAATTAATTCAAGTGCTTTATTGAGCATCCATTCCTGATGCACTTTATTAGCCGGTACATGAGCCTGCTGCATCCGTTTCAGTACTACACTGATCGTATAATCCTTGTTTTTCGCTGCATAATCCCAACCTTTTAGTGTTGCCTGCAAAAACTTCTTCAACTCCGGCTTTTTGTTAGCATAGGTCGACTTCAGGCAGTATAGACCATCTTCAGGGACATCATACCCATATCGGGAAGCCGGGAAAACATTGAGTTCATTTTCATTCAACCCACAGTTAATGATCTGATCATATTCATTGTACAACATCACAGTCATTGCATCAATTCCATCGTGCATAAAAAGATTAACGGTTGAAAGGATAGGGATCCATTCGACTTTATATTTCCGCTCAGCAATAAGGGCTTTGGGGACTTCGTCAAAACCGCTCTTCCAGATACCTATTTTCTTTCCGTTTAGCTGGCTGAGCTGCGATATTCCTCTCGATTTCTTTGTCACAATGAGGATAGCAGAATGTTGTGATATCTGTCCAACATTTACAATGTCCATCCCCTGGTTCTTCAATGTCATGCCGGTTACCAGAAAAAGGGATATCACATCAGCTTTACCACTGGCAAGCAGCGAGGTAACTTGTTTATTAGCTGAAGGATGAACTATCTCGACATCAATGCCAGCCTCTTTATAAAAGCCTTTCTCCAGAGCAACATAATAACCGGCAAATTGTGCCTGAGGCAACCATTGAGGTGCAAATACAAGTTTGGGCAGTTGTGCCTGTGATGATAATGAGCTAAACAGTATGATGATTACTATTCCTGTTTTCAGAATTAAATGTTTCCAACTTTTCATTGACATTCAGTTATAATATGATTGAATCTGTTCTGATGCGCAAGTCATCAGGTATTATCCAAGTGCCTTTCATTAGCTTTCGAACTGAATCATTGATGTACAGTTTTTCGGGCACAATATTCTTAATCTCAATTCTATTGGTGGGCAGACCGTGGATGAGCGATAAAACCATATCGCCAGTAGCTTGTCCCACTTCAAAATAGTTTGCTCCCAGATCTGCCATGGCACCTTTCAGTGCATGTTTTGGGTTATTTGTAAAAACAGGGATACGACTCTTGCGGGCTGCTCCAATATACATCTCTATGGCCGACTCTACCACATTGTCTCCACCAATCCAGAGGGCATCGACACCTTTTGCACTAACGGCCAGTGCGGCTTCGTAAACCTGCGAAACGGTTTCTACACTCGCTTCAACGAGTTCAACACCCAGTTCTTTACAGATCACACGTGCTTTTTTAACACAGGCTTCGGAACAGGTTTCGCTGGTACACCATACAACACCTATCTTTTTGAGCTTGGGGTTCATCTTTTTGGCAATTTTGATAATGCCTTCAACCGGTTGAAAGGTACCGATACCAACCAGATGAGCCGGATGCTGATTGGCCTCCGGACCGGTGATACCAACACCTGCACCAAAAGGGTTGGTCACAGCACAAAATACATGCAACACATTGCCATCCTTATTGGCATTAGCCATTACCTGTAGACCCGGTGTACTAATTGAAATCACCATGTTAAATTTTTCGCTTACAATATTCCGGGCAATGGTATTTGCTGTAGGCATATCGCCCTCGGCACAGTAACGCTTGATTTGAATACGACCTTTCTTAAAGTCATCGGATGACTCTATTTTGTTCAATACACCTTTTTCGGTCTCCTCAAGTACCTGGTTTGAATTGAAACGGAATACAGCAATCCGGGTAATCTTAACACTCCGGGTTGCTCCTTTCCAGTTCTGTAAATCGGAGAGTAGTAAAATTGCACATACCGCAACTAAAAACAAAAGAGGTCGAACAAAATGCTTCATATACCTGGATACCTTTATTTTATTTAAACATAATTTGCAACCAGTAATTCAGCCACTCTGGTATCTATCTGATCTTTGCGCCGGAGTTCATCAAAGAGGAAAAGTAAATCGGGTACTTTCAATCTTTTCTTCTCCTCTCCACTGAAATCATACTTGATTTTACCCTGATGCATCATGATGATCCGGTCGCCCAGATTAACAGCCTGCTGCATGGAATGGGTCACCATCAGGGTAGTCAATTTCCCTTCGGTTACAATTTGTTCGGTCAGTTCGATTACCTTATTGGCAGTCTTGGGATCCAAAGCAGCTGTATGTTCATCAAGCAACAGCAGATCGGGCTTAATCCAACTCGACATCAGCAGGGTTAATGCCTGTCGTTGTCCTCCGGAAAGTTTTCCAATGGGTGAGTCGAGCCGATCTTCCAATCCCATATTTAAGGCTTTGATTCTGCTTTTCAATTCGCGAACGACACTGGCAGGCAATCCCCAACCCAGTCCCCGTTGTTTGCCTCGCTTAGCAGCCAATGCCAGATTCTCGCCAATAGACATATTAGGGGCCGTTCCGCTAAAAGGATTCTGGAAAACTCTGCCGATGAGTTGAGCCCGTTTATGTTCAGGCCAACGTGTAATATTCAGACCATTCAGAACAATGGTGCCCGAGTCGGAAAAGAATGTACCAGCAACAGCATTAAGTAGGGTTGATTTTCCTGAGCCATTCGTCCCTAACACGCATACAAAGCTTCCGTCTTCTATGGAGAGATTCACATCCTGCAAAGCATTTACCTCATTTATCGTTCCGATATTAAAGGTTTTATATAGATTCGATAGTTCTAGCATAGCCTTTATTTGATAAGTTTAAT